>NZ_NCVG01000016.1:0-104934 GCF_002096835.1 Streptococcus mitis
ACGATGATTGGTACTTCTACTTCAACAATTTCTCCAGTTGGAACTTTAATCTTCACTTTAACGCTTGGTTTCACTCCAGCAGGAATTGTTGTTGGGATTTCTCCTACTTCGACAATTTCCCATCCTGGTTCTTTTGGAAGATCGATATGTCCTTTCACATCGTCTGGTGTGATTGGTGTTCCTTGTGGTACAACAATTTGTCTTACGGTTGGCGTAACGATGACTGGTACATCGACAGTAATTTTACGTCCATCTGGTAATTCGATTTCCACTTTAACAACTGGTTTTGTTCCTGGTGTTGATGTTGTTGGGATTTCTCCTACTTTTGTTACCTTCCATCCATTTGGTAATTCAATATGTTTCTTAACATCTTCTGGCGTAACTGGTGTTCCAACTTTAACTACCACAGGCGTAACTTTTGGTGTTACGATAACTGGTACATTTACAGTTACTCGAATTCCATTTGGTAACTCAATCACAACTGGAATACTTGGTCTTTCCCCTGGAACATCTGTTGTAGGTTTGTCACCAATTGAGATAACTTTTGCTCCTTTTGGAATGTGTTTTTCAACATCCTCAGTAGTAATTGGATCACCTTGTTTTTTAACAATATCTTCAATAGGTGTTACAGTTACTGGAATTTCTACAGTCACAACTTTACCATTTGGTAATGTGATTGTTACTTTAACTGGATCTTTCTTACCTGGTGTTGTTAAGTCTGGAAGATCTCCTACCTGAACTGTTGCCCCGTCTGGTACTTTGATTTGTTTTAAGATATCCTCTGGAGTCAATTTGTCTTTTGTGACTGGGGTTTCAATTGGTGTAATTGGCGTTACATTCACTGGTACTTCTACCGTAACTACTTTGCCATTTGGTAATGTGATTGTTACTTTAACTGGATCCTTCTTACCTGGCGTTGTTAAGTCTGGTAAGTCTCCCACCTTAACAGTTGCCCCTTCTGGTACTTTGATTTGTTTCAAAATATCTTCTGGAGTCAATTTATCTTTTGTGACTGGGGTTTCGATTTCCTTAACTGGCGTTACAGTTACAGGAACGTCCACTGTAATCACTTTACCATTTGGCAATTCAATTGTTACCTTAACTGGATCTTTCTTACCTGGAGTTGTCAAGTCTGGAATATTTTCAACCTTAGTAACCTTACCACCCTCTGGAATCGTAATTCCTTTAGTATAATCGTCCGGTGTTAATGGTGTGGTTGTGACTGGAGTCTCGATCTCCTTAACTGGCGTTACAGTTACTGGAACGTCTACTGTAACTACTTTGCCATTTGGTAATGTTACAGTTACCTTAACTGGATCTTTCTTACCTGGAGTTGTTAATTCTGGAATGTTTTCAACATTAGTAACCTTACCACCCTCTGGAATCGTAATTCCTTTAGTATAATCGTCCGGTGTTAATGGTGTGGTTGTGACTGGAGTCTCGATCTCCTTAACTGGCGTTACAGTTACTGGAACGTCTACTGTAACTACTTTGCCATTTGGTAATGTTACAGTTACCTTAACTGGATCTTTCTTACCTGGAGTTGTTAATTCTGGAATGTTTTCAACATTAGTAGTTGCTCCTTCTGGTACTTTAATTTGTTTTAAAATATCTTCTGGAGTCAATTTACCTGTTGTAACTGGGGTTTCAATTTCCTTAACTGGTGTCACTGTTACAGGAACATCCACTGTGATAACTTTACCATTTGGCAATTCAATCGTTACCTTAACCGGATCTTTCTTACCTGGTGTTGTCAAATCTGGAATGTTTTCAACATTAGTAATCTTACCACCTTCTGGAATCGTAATTCCTTTAGTGTAATCGTCCCGTGTTAATGGTGTGGTTGTTACTGGAGTCTCGATTTCCTTAACTGGAGTTACATTCACTGGTACTTCTACCGTAACTACTTTGCCATTTGGTAATGTAACAGTTACTTTCACTGGTTCTTTCTTACCTGGTGTTGTTAAATCTGGAATATTTTCAACATTAGTAACCTTACCACCTTCTGGAATCGTAATTCCTTTAGTGTAATCGTCTTTAGTTAAAGGAGTGTTTGTTACTGGTGTTTCGATTTCCTTAACTGGAGTTACAGTTACTGGTATATCTACTGTATAAGATTTACCGTTTGGTAATGTAATCGTTACTTTAACTGGATCCTTCTTACCTGGTGTTGTTAAATCTGGAAGATCGCCGACCTTAACAGTTGCTCCTTCTGGAATCTTCATTCCTTTTGTATAATCGTCTTTAGTTAAAGGAGTGTTTGTTACTGGTGTTTCAATCGGTGTTGGTTTTGTTTCAACTACTTTAATTGTTGCTGGTACTTCTACTAACACTTTTCCATCTTTATCTTTTACAACTACAGTAACTGGTTTATCCCCTGGAGTTGATCCATCATATGCTTCCGTTTTTCCTTCTGGAATCTTGTATTCGAATGTTGAACCTGCTGGATAATCACTTGGAGTGATACTATCTTCAGCTTTTGGTTTATCCTTATCTTCGGCATTCACTGGAGTTAATTGTTCTTTACCTTGAACAACCTTAATTTTCGCAGGTACTTCTACAATTGGATCACCATCTGAATCTTTCACAACTACAGTTACATCTTTTTCACCTGGTGTTGAACCATCATAGGCTTCTGTTTTTCCTTCTGGCGTCTTATACTCAAATGTTGAACCTTCTGGATAATCATCTGGGGTAATGCTATCTTGTGGTTTTGGTTTCTTATCACCTTCAGCATTTACTGGAACATACTGTGTCTTAGGTTCTACAACAACAATCTTAGCTGGAATTTCTGTAATTGGTTGTCCATTCAGCTTAGCTACTACCGTTACAGGTTTCTCACCTGGTGTTGTTGTATCTACTGGAGTGTTATCTTTATATTCAAATGTTGTTCCAGTTGGGAAGTCATTCGGATTAATGTTATCTTTCGGATCTGGTTGTTTCTTAGCTGGATCTACTGGTACATATTTAGGATAACTTTCCACCACACGTACAGTTGCTGGTACTTCAACGATTGTGTTTCCTTGTGGGTCAAGCACTTCAACAACTACATTCTTATCTCCAGTTGTTGTTACATCGATTGGAGATGTTTGTCCTTCTGGTGTTTTATATCTAAATGTAGATCCTTCTGGATAATCTGTTTTATCAATACTCTTCTCTGGGTCTGGAAGAACATCGTTTGTTTCTTTAACTGGTACGATTTGTGGTACACCTTCAACTACTGTAACTGGCACTTTAACCGTTGTAGTTTTGTCTTGACCATCTACAGTGTATTTAACAGTCACATCCACTTCAGTATCTTCTGTCAAGTCTGGAACTGTTATTGTAGCTGTTTCATCAACTGTAACTGTTGCACCTTGAGGTAATTTACCTTTAAATGTTGCATCTTCGATTGATTTTTTCGCTTGAGCAAGTACTTTTTCTTTTGCTTTTTCTTTGTCGCCATTTTTAGGAACAAGAATTTCATCAGCTTCTGGTTTTGGTAAAACTGTTACTGGAACTTTCACTGTTTCAGTTAACTTACCATTGTCGTATGTTACTGGCACATCAACTTTTACATCAGTCGCTCCTGCTTTTCCTGTTGTTTCTGGTAAGGTTGTTGGTTCACCTTTTGTACCATCTGTTCCTGGTGTTACGGCATCTTTTGCTTGATCTGCTGTTGGTTTTTCACCTTCGAAAACTACTACTGATTTTGCTGTTGAACCTACTACTGTTACAGGAACTTTTACTTCTTTACTTGCAACTACTTTACCATCTTTTACATATTCTACAACTGCTGTTGCTGGTGTTTGTACTCCAGTTGCTGTCGTTGCAGGTACTGTTCCTGCTTTAACTTCTTTAACTCTTACAGTTACACCATCTGGCAACTTAGTTGTCGCTGTAGCTGCTTCTGTGGCTTTTGCTTTTACCACTTCTTCTAAATTAGTGCTATCTTTTAGTACTTTTACACCTTCTGGAGTTACTTTTGGTAAAACTACAATATCTACTTTAGTTGCTACTGAAATTGTTTCAGTCCCTTTGGTATAAGTAACTGTTGCAGGAGTTGGCAATGTTTGACCCGCTTTACCTGCAGTCGTTGGGATATCTGTAATATCATTTTTAGTTGCAGTAAACCCTTCTACTGCTGTAGGATTTACTTTTTCTTTCAACTGATCATTTGTTACTGTATCATCCTCAACTGTATACAATTTATTGGTTGGTTGATCTTCAACTGTAATTGTATATGTAGTTGAATTTACAGCAGTTTCAGCACCTTTATCTGTTCCAGTTTCAGTATCAGTATTAGCAGTTACAACATTTCCATTACTATCTTTCACTTCAACTTTAACTGTGTAAGTACCTACTTCTGATAGTAGATGAGCTTTTGCTTGTTCTAAATCTGTATATTCTGATTGTTGCCCTGATGGTGATGTTACAGTTACTTTTGTTACAGTTGTTTCTTTTTTAGGTGATGTAGTTGAATCATCTTCTCGGTCTGTTTTAGTTACTGCTGCTGATGCTTGTTTCACTAAATCTACTGTTGCACCTTTTACAGCTGTATAAGAAGTTGAAGTTGCAGTCGGAGCGTCATTAAGAATCGAACCTTTATCTTCTACTGACTCAGCTTTACTTCCCTTTATTAATCCTGTAAATCCTGAATCTGTTCTAACTTTCCAGAAATCCCCTTCTTTTGTTGCCGTTACATTAGAACCATCTGAAGATTTCCATTCTTTTGTTACAGCATCATATTCTACAGTTGTAGTTGCTCCCTCGGTATTTTCAGTATTTAATCTAGGTACAACGGTTTTTGGTCTAGTTACTTCATCTACGCTTACTACTTTATCATTAGCATTAAAAGTTCTTGTATAAGAGTATATATAATAATTTGTAGAACCATCAGCTTGCACTTCTGTATAAACTTGACGTTTTGTAAGTTTATATTCACCATCTGCTGTCGGAGTTCTCACTTCTTTATATGCATCTTCTAGTTCCCAATGACCAGTTGTTTCACTTAACCTTGCTGTGTGTTTCTGACCATCATCGCCTAATAACTCTATTTCGTTTCTTAATAGAGTTGCTTTAACATTTTCCGTTATTGCTTTTACTTTAATAGTGTCTACTGCAGCATCTTTTGTATCTTCTTGTGATACAGGAACATTAATTTCTCCACCAACTGGTCCAAGCACAGCTCCCCCATCAGCTAGAGTCCAATTCCCATTTTTTGCTTCTAATTTAATAACTTTACCATTTGGCAATGTTAATTCTGCTGATGAAGCACCTTCTGAGATTGTTACTGGAATATTTGTTGCATATGCATGAACATTTTTTACAGTTGCTGTTGGTTTAACCACTACTGTCATGTACTTCTGTACTTCATGACCAGAATGAATCCATGTAGTATCTGATTTATTTCTATTATTATAATCTTTAGCAAATACAGAAACTGTATATATACCAGCTTTTGTTGGAGAACCTGTTAATATTCCTTTACCAAATATTTTTTCATCACCATTAGCTTCTTTTTCAGTAGGTGTTTTATCTCTAGATAAGTCATAAGTTACACCAGGTATTGAAGTCTCTGCAGGTCCTTGATTTTTAGTAGTTGAATGACCTGCTAATCCTGATACTGCTTGTCTATATGATTGATTACCAATTTCAACAACTCTTCCATCTTTTAAAGTATATTTTACTCTTCTTTTATCTCCAGAAAAGTTAGATCCTGCATCATCACTATATTTCACTTCAATATTAACATTTTGCCCTACAGTTGCCTCATATGCATCATTAGAAACTTCAATTTTAGGTGGTTGTGTATCTTGCCATCCAATCCAACCAGATCTTAAATTTTGAAACTTCATTCTAACGATTTGATGAGTTCTTTCATTCTCCGCTGCCACATCAAATCTAAAATCATAGACACCATTTTGTAGATTTGCAACTACTCTACCCTGAATCGAATCACTTTCCCTGTCATATATTAAACCAGGAGGCAAGTTACTCGGTTCAATTGATTTTATTTTCCAACCTGCCTGTGTAGCTTTCTCAGAAACTCCAAAACGATTAGAGATATTTGGAATATAAACACGATCTACTCCTTGTTCGTAGCCTAACTTATAAATTTCTGTTGCCAAAAATTCATAAGCTCCTGAACTTCCATAAACTGCTCCAAGGTTAGTTGTAACTCTGTTACCGTCAGGTTTTTCCTTTCCTACCCATAACTTAGCTTCTTCTTGTAATTTTTGAACCTGTTCTTTTGAAAGTGGGTAATCCATTCTACCTGGAGATGTAGCTGGTTGTCCATTTACTGTTGACATTGCTTTTGGGTTTTCCACTTGACCAGTTCTTTGAGAAGAATACATCTCTATTTCTAAATCTGTAGGAGCTTCTCCAGTTCCATTTACAACTATGTCTCCTGCTCCACCACCTGCTATTGCAATAGCTCCAGAATTCCTTCTTGGATCATTTTCTGGTAAAGCTACAAATGTGAATTTATCAGTACCTGTTGTAGCTGTATCTGGCAATTGAGCATTATTACTATCATCAAGTTTATACGTATCCGCTCTAAACCCACTCTCACCTTTTCCTGGAATCTCTTTTCCATTTCGTGGATCTTGGTTTTTATTTACTTTATCTTCTTCAGTTGTGTCTGATTTGATACTGTTTAAAATGCTAAGGTTACTTGAAAGTTGTGTAGCAAGTGCATCTACTTTAGCCTGTGTTTTTTTATCATCATTTAGAAGTTCTTTTGCTTTATTAAGTAAGTTTTTAGCATCATCAATGACTGATTTTGTTTTCTTGTCTTCAGTTAATTGACTCAGTCTGCTTTCAACTTTAGCAACTAAATCATCTAACGATGCTGTATTAATAGAAACTTTTTCTGGCACTACATTTGGAGTTTCAACTGCACTGGCTTGTTTGTCAGTAGCAGACTCCTTTACAGAAGTATTATTTTGTTCATCGGCCACTTTATCAGTAACAGATACTTGTCCAGCAACTTCCTTAGAAGGTTCCGAGGACTTATCATTTAGATTTTGATGATTTTGAACTTCTGTATGTTCTGAATTGGTTATTTGTTCAGCCGCTTGGACGCTTCCTCCACCAAGGAAAAACAATCCAGTAGCTACAGCCACACTAGCCGCACCGAAACTAACCTTACGAATACTGTAACGTGTGAATCTCTCCACTTGCGATTGGCGAACATGACGCCCTTTGAGTTTAAACATTCTTTACTCCTTTTCTGATAATTATCAGTTAATATATTCAAGAAGGCTAAATAAAAAGCCCCCCCCCTAAAATATATGGGCATATTTTAAAAGGTTACAGTTCATTATACTCTTTTTATGAATATAAATCAAGCATTTTGAGATATACTCGCCAAAGTAATTTCACAAACTCCATCTTCTAGTAAGCCCTTACAAAAATATAATTTATATTAATTCACATGTTTTCTATATTATTTGATTACTCATATGATTTGATTACAAAAACGAATTTTCTGATATTTTTATCACGCATTCATTAAGTTTTAGCTATAGATAAGTGATTACAGAATTAAGCTAGATGCACAAGAACTGCCCAAAATAGCTAAAAAATTTAGAAGTTGCTCCTACTTTATAAAATAAAGTCTATAAAAAAACAAAGCCCAGTTTTAAAAACAAAACTAGGCTTCCTATCTATTTTATTTTCCTTCTTTCACTTCTTTGGTTGCCACATCTTCTCCAAACCATTTTTGGCTGATTTCCTGGAACTTCCCTTCTTGATGTAGTTCAACAAAGGATTGATTTAAAGCTTGCAGTAATCTTTTGTCAGCAGGTCTGACACCGACAGCAAAAGATTCACTTTCAAATCCAGCCGCAAAGACATTATAGTCATTTAATATACCTTCAGACTGGAGGTAGTAATTAGCATACACTCGGTCAATCAACAAGGCATTAATACGGTCATTTTTCAAATCAATCAAGGCTTCATTGAAACTCTGGTATTGATTAGCCTTCTGGTCTTTAACACGATTTTTCAATAAATCTGGCTGGAATTCAAAGTCTAAATAACCAGAGGAACCAGCTTGGGCTCCCAAGGTCTTATCCTTCATATCCTCTACTGAACGAATTTGCTGACTTTTCTTCGCAACCAGAACTTGCTGATTTTCCATATATGGAATGCTAAAGGCAACTTTCTCTCGGCGTTCATCAGTGGCAGAATAGCCATTCCAGATGGCATCTATGGTTCCATTTTGCAGTTCTGTCTCCTTCATATCCCAGTCGATTGGTTGAAATTGAACCTTAAAACCTAATTTTTCAGAGACAGCTTGTGCTAAGTCAATATCAAAGCCTGTATATTGGCCATCCTTTTCTTCAAATCCCATAGGTACGAAGGTATTATCAAAACCAATGGTTATACTCCCCTGCTCTTGATACTTATCCCAGTTATCCTGCTTTGGATCACTAGCCTTCTGAGTGCAAGCCGTTAAAAAGAAAGTCAGGATAGAAACCAATACTAAAGCAATTTTCTTATTAGTCATCGGCACCTCCTACTTGGGCTCAACCTTGAGAATCTGATCTGCGATATTTTCAGCGAACTGTAAATCGTGGGTAACCACAATCTGCGTCATGCCAAGTTCCCTATTTTGCAAGATCAGTTTTTCCACTTCCAAGCGCAATTCTGGATCAAGTGCAGAAGTTGGTTCATCGTAGCCAATAATTTCTGGGTCAATCATCATAGCACGTGCCAAGGCCACCCGCTGCTTTTGACCACCAGATAGTGAGAAGGGATAGGCTTCTGCATGGCTAGCCAGTCCTAATTGTTCCAAAAGCCCTCGCGCCTTCTTCTCAGCTTCTTGCTGCCTTATTCCCATAGTTTTTACAGGAGATAAGGTCAAATTGTCTAGAACGGATAAATGAGGAAACAGTTGAAAATCTTGGAATACAAATCCCAGTAAATTCCGCTTCTCTAGTTCATCCAGTTCTAAAGGTTCTCCATTATAAAAGATTTGCCCTGAATCAATGGTTTCCAGACCTGCAAGCATACGTAAGAGGGTTGTCTTACCTCCACCAGAAGGTCCAACGATAGCCAGGATTTGCTTTTCAGGAATTTTTAGACTGAAATTAGATAAAATTTGCTTTTCACCAAAGCATTTATTGATATTTCGTAATTCTAACATGGCAGCCTCCTATCTATAGTAACTGTACTTCTTCTCAACTTTTTTGGCAAGAATGGTCACAATACCAATCAAAATCAAGTAAATGGCTCCTGCCAAAAACATTGGAACCAGACTAGCATCACGGTTTGCAGCTGTGCGACTAGCCAAGATAAGGTCAGAAATACCCAGAGCATAGACCAGAGAGGTATCCTTGACCAAACTCATGACTTCATTAAAGACACTCGGAAGAACAATCTTGGTCACTTGGGGCAAGATAATATAGCGTACTGTGGCAAAAGGACTGAACTTCAAGACCTTAGCAGCCTCATATTGACCTTTAGGAATGGTATCAATTCCCCCACGAAAGATTTCAGCAAAGTAAGCCGCATAATTCAACACAAAGGCAATGATAGCCGCAGGAAGACGGTCCAAACGAATCCCAATACTTGGCAGCACATAATAGATAAAGATTAATTGCAAGAGCAAGGGTGTGCCTCGCATAATCCAAATATAAATATTAATCAGATGATGGAGGAGATTCCAATGGACTTGCAAGGCAAAGGCAATCAAAACGCCCAAGGGAATAGAAAAAATCAAGACCAGTGCAAAAACCTGCAAAGTCATGCTTGCACCGCTCAATAAACTTGGTAATATCTCAAACAAATAAGACATACTGCACCTCCTAAAAATAATTGTTCCTATTATAGCATAAATAAACAAAATAACCAAGAATTTTTGTAAAAAAATTCTCTTTAAAAAAGAAAAACTATATCTATCAAAAATGATTAGATACAGTTTTTAAAAATATATTCTTACAATCTCTCATACAGTTCTTGCATTTGCACATCATCTGGAACCAGTTTTAAGTAAGTTTGAGCATTGACTTTTGCTTCCTCAAAGTAGCCCAATTCACGCAAGAGATAGATATAGTGTTCCAGAAATTCGGGATTGTCTTTCAAATCTCCTGCCAACTCTTGGTAAAGCTCATAGGCAGTATCCAAATCGTCCATCTCTTGATAAGAACGAGCAATCATCCACTTGGTCAAAAGATTTTCTGGCTCATCACTTTGTAAGTCTAGAATGTCCTCATAACGTTCCTGTTCTAGATAAATAGTTGCTAGACGGAGTAAGATTTCTTCCGTATCCTCAGCATCTTCTTTAGCAGTAAGGAGGTAGTTCTCTGCATCACTAGCATCATGCAATTCATAAGAAAATTGTGAAGCAGCCAGCAAGAGACGAGTTTCAAAGGGATTTTTCTCTAATCCTTGCTTAGCGATACGCAGGGCTTCTTGAACTTGGTGTTCCTTATGTAAGGCCTGACTGTACCCATACTCATAGCCTTCAAAGTCAGGAGAAATGGTATCGATCTGCTTAAAATAGAGGACAGCTTTTTGGTATTCTTCTTGATCAAAGTAAAGGCTGGCCAGCTCAAAAGCTGTTAGGTCATCGTATTCTAACTCCAGGGCTTTTTCCAAAAACTCTGTAGCCGTTTCAAATTTCCCTAACTGAGCATAGGCAAAGCCAATTCGTTGATAGGTAGAAATGCCTGTTTGCTCATAAATTGAGCGATTATCTAACTGGGCATAGCCTTGAATAGCTTCTTGGTAATTTTCCAACTCACTATCCAACTCTGCCAAGCCAAATATTAAGAGAGGATCCTCTGAGTAGGTCAAAGCCTCCAGCAGTTTCTCACGCGCCACATCTGTCAAACCTTCCAGCTGGTAGAGGTCTGCCTTCAGAGCCAAAGCCGAAACATACCAGTCACTGTCAGCTTGGATTTCCTCAAGATAAGCAAAGGCTTCTTCGATTTGACCATCCTCACTAGCAATAGCTGCTAGATTAAGATGAACCTCTGGAAAGTCCTCTACGATTTTCAAGTAAATTTCCTTGGCCTGAGGATAAAAACCAATCCCTTCAAGATAAGTTGCCAACTCATACAGAAGGTCATTTGGATCATTTTCTAAAGCTTTGACGAAATAATGTTCTGCCTTAACTAAATCTTGCTCTTCCAAAGCCTGTAACATCTGTTGACTATTGTTCACTCTTTACTTCCTCTCCCTCTAGTTCATATAGGCCACTGACTACCTTATACCATTCAAAAATCGCTGAAATGACAACCTTAGCAGAGGCATAAACCGGAATACCGAGTAAGACTCCCCAGATTCCAAACATGGATCCTGAAGTTAACAAGACAAAGAGAACATTAATAGGGTGGATGTTTAATTGACTTCCCAAAATCAATGGAGAGACAAAACGGCCTTCAATAGTTTGTTCTACGATAAAGACAATCACTACTTTCAAAAGCATGACTGGACCAGCAATCAAGCCCAATACTAGGGCAGGAAGCATGGCTAGGAAACTACCAAGATAAGGAACCAGATTTAGAATACCAGCAGTAACACCCAGCGTAACCGCATAGCGTAGACCAATAATCTTGAAGAAGATGATAAACATTACTGCTACAATAATAGCTACTGTCACTTGCCCTCGAACATAGTTGGACAACTGTTGATTCACATCTGATAAAACTTGTCCAACAGGTTCTTTCAATTTCGTTGGCATGAATTGGGTCAAATAGTGACGTAGGCCTTTTCCATCACGTAAGAGATAAAAGAGCATGAAAGGAACGATAATCAAGGCAACAATCACTTGAGAAGCCCCGCTAATAAAGGCGCTCACCCAGTTGACTGCCTGAGATGAAACCTTACTTGCCCAAACTGTAGCCTGACTTGAGAAGTTTGTCAAAACTTGCTCTAACTGAGGTCTAAAATCATCTGGCAAACGCTTGGTGACCAAATCATCAATAACCCTATCAGCATCTTCGAGATAGACTGGAACATTCCTTGCAAAGGTTAAAACTTGACGTTGCAGATTTGGAATAGCTACTGCCAATCCCCAAATGATAAAGAGAGCGATGATGACAAAGACAATACTGATTGCGATAACACGATTTATTTTGCGTTTTTCCATCCAATCAACAATAGGATTTAACAAATAATATAGCAAACCAGATAGAATGACTGGCAACATCACGACTGCCAAAAAGTCTAAAACAGGTGAAAATAGAAAACTAATCTTGCTTAAAATAAAAAGATTCAGTCCCAATAACAAAGTTACTAAGAATACCGTAATTGCCTTGTTATCCAAAAACCACTTGAAAAACCAAGATAGGCTAAAATGTTTCTCTTTGTGCTCCATAAATACTTCCTTTCTATTGTTCTCCCATTATACCATTTTTGAAACAAAATAACTCTTTTTTAAAGTGCTTACATGAAGACCACTACATAAAAAATCTCCTCGAAAGAGGAGATTCGATTAGTCTTGAATATGACGGTCTAAGTTCTTTTGATAATCAGCGTTGGATTTGGCTTTTTCATCAGCAAATTTCTTACGGAACTCATCCATTTCTTTAGTAGTGACAATCTTATCTTGGATTTTCAGATACTTGTAGCTATTTTCACTAGTCTTGTCACCTACCCAGCCACCGGCACCACTGCCAGGAACCATTTTCGTAACTAGCATTTGAGCACCATCAGAGTATACTGGAGTAACAAGTGCACTATCTGACAACCAAGCTTGGGCCTTAGCATATTTGGAATAACGTTTTTGAAGGTCTGTTTTCTCACTACTTGCATCATCAATCAGTTCTTTGTATTTATCCAATCCAACTGTTTTAATAACTGGATTGTCTGTTCCTGGTGCCACACCAAGAGCACTTAGGAGACTTGGACCTGAAGTTGGATCAAATACATCTAGATAAGTCGATGGATCTGCAAAGTCTGGAGTCCAACCACTGACTGCATT
Source organism: Streptococcus mitis (assembly GCF_002096835.1). Lineage (GTDB taxonomy): Bacteria > Bacillota > Bacilli > Lactobacillales > Streptococcaceae > Streptococcus > Streptococcus mitis_W. The sequence goes on from NZ_NCVG01000016.1 coordinate 12,920, forward strand.
AATATCCCAGTCAGTATTTGCATTGGAAGTAGCTAGAGTAGTCATACTTCCCAATTCGTCATCAGAAACTTGTTGAATATCAACAACTACATTTTCAGAGCCTAAGGCTTCCTCAATGGATTGTTTATAAGACTGAACCTGACGAATAAAATCTGGATTTGATGAAGAAATTGGCAAATCTAAATGAATTGGGAACTGTACTCCATCAGCTTGAAGAGTTTTCTTAGCAGATTCAAACTTAGCCTTAGCCTTGTCTACATTATGAAGTGAATCTTGGGCATCATCAAGACTAACATCTTTCCAGACGTTATCCAATTTATCCAATTCTGTCTTAGTAACTTGACCAAATGTTTGATCTCCTACTTGAACAAATGTTGGAGGAGTGAAACTTGTCCGTAACTTACGAGGTCCTACTTCGTCCCCAAATACTTGAGAGATCCCTGCTTTACGATCTACCGCAAAAGCCAAGGCTTGACGGAAATCTTTGTTTAACAAGGCTTTCTTAGTAGATGATTTTTCTGCATCACTTGTTTTAGCAGTGTGATTGTAATTTACACGGTCGATATTGGTTGAGATATAAAAAACTCCTCCACGCTGTTGACCATACACAATATTATCCTTGTATTTTTCTTTTAGACGTTCATAGTTAGCAGAGTTTTTAAAGAGTGGTGCAGCTGGATAGTGTCCCTCATCAAAACCGCGACCTAGAGAGTCTGCATCTTGACCATCAAAGAAGGATAACTTGATATCATCAATAAAGACATTTTGTTTATCCCAGTAGTTTTGATTTTTGGTCATTTCGATAGAAGACTTAGATGTAAGACCTTTGAGGAGATAAGGCCCATTGTATAGAATGCTCGTTACATCAGTTGGTTTACCAAAGTCATCTCCTTTAGAAGCTAAAAAATCTTCATTGACTGGTGCAAGGACTCCCATTGTTGTTTTTGAATTCCAGAAAGATTCTGGATGATTTAAAGTATAAACAACAGTATAATCGTCAGTTGCTTTTACCCCAACAGTAGAAAAGTCCGTTGTTTTCCCATTTACATAGTCATCCAATCCTTTGATTGATTCTTGTACCAAATAGAGGGACTGTGATTTCTTATCTGCCGCATGCTTCAGACCGGTTACAAAGTCTTGAGCCTTGACTTCACCATACTCTTCCCCCTCATTGGTATACCATTTGACACCCTGACGGATTTTATAGGTATAGGTCAAACCATCTTTGGAAACAGTCCAATCTTCTGCAACTGATGGAACAAGATTCCCATATTGGTCATTTTCAAGCAAACCGTCAATAACGTTACCTGTGACCTGTTTAGTGCTGACATTTCCAGAAACTGTATAATCCAGAGTCGAAGGATCTAATGAAAATACATAGGCATAAGTAACTGGTTTATTTGCTTCTTTATTAGCATTACCAGATGAACACGCTGCTAGGACAGCTGCCGAGAGTACAGCAACCCCTGCTGCTAGGAAAACACGTTTTTTCATAAACAAACTCCTTTGCAATTTGTATAGGATTATTATAGCACTTTTCAAAAGGAAATCAATACAAAATCAAGTTTAATTTAATATTTTATTATATTAATATTTATGTTATAGAATTCCTCCAACTACAATTTTTGTGATATAATAGTCATATCTTTATTATAGAGGTAAAGTTATGAAAGAAACTGTTTATTTTGGAACTTATACACGTCGTACTTCCCAAGGGATTTACAAAGCAGACTTTGATACAGAAACTGGTCAACTTTCAAATCTAGAACTTTTTGCAGATGAGCCAAGCCCAACCTACCTTGCCTTTGACCACCACCAACATTTATACACTGTTGGTAGTCAAGACGATAAGGGGGGCATTGCAGCCTATCAAACTGACGGAACTTTATTAAATCATGTCGTTGAAGAAGGAGCTCCTCACTGTTATGTTGCCGTTGATGAAGAGCGTGATTTGGTGTACGCGGCAAACTACCACAAGGGACAGGTCCTTGTTTATAAACGTCAGGAAGATGGTTGTCTTCTACTTAGTGATGTTGATCAACACAGTGGCCAAGGTCCACATGAAAATCAAGCTTCTCCACATGTTCACTATACAGATTTAACACCTGACCACTATCTAGTGACCTGCGACTTGGGTACTGACCAAGTAATTACTTACGATCTTGATTCAGAAGGAAAATTATCTAAGCTCTATACCTATCATAGCCAGCCAGGAGCAGGCTCACGCCATATTATTTTCCATAACCATTATAAAATCGCTTATCTGATTTGTGAACTCAATAACACTATAGAAGTTTTAATCTACGATGGTGTTGGCGAATTTGAACGCATGCAGGTCATTTCAACTCTACCAGACGGTTATGAAGGTTTTAATGGAACTGCTGCTATTCGTCTCTCTAAAGACGGTAAATACCTCTACGCTTCTAACCGTGGTCATGATTCTATCGCAGTATATACAATCCTTGCGGACGGTAGCTTAGAGTTGTTAGAAATCGTTCCGACACATGGTCAGACTCCACGTGATTTTGATTTGACACCAGACCAAGAATTTGTCATTGCTGTCCATCAAGACTCTGACAATGCAACCGTCTTTAAACGCAATCCTGAAACTGGTCGTCTAGCAGAACTTTCCAACGACTTCCATGTTCCAGAAGCGGTCTGCATCAGTTTTGCCCCTAAGAAAACATAAAAAATGAACTTGATAATTCAAGTTCATTTTTTCTTATAGTCTTTTTCCGACATTAATACGGTTAATGGCACGTTGCAAAGCAATCTTAGCACGACGTTCTTGGTCAATCAAGTGTTTGTCTTGTGCTTCTTCAATTTCACGCTCTGCTCGAAGTTTGGCACGTTCTGCACGACTAACATCGATATCACGAGCACGTTCTGCAGAATCAGCAACGATTGTGATGGTATCATTGGCAATTTCAATAACGCCTCCGTTTACTGCAATCCAGTTCACGTGATCTTCATCATCAATACGTTTTACCTTTACTTCATCAACTGCTAAAACCGCAATCATATTTTCATGTCGTGGCAAGATCCCCATCTCACCATCCAGAGTTCGAACCGATACATAGCTGGCATGGTGATCATAGACGAGACCATCTGGTGTCACGATCTGGACAGTTAACTGAGCCATAGATCACCTCTTAAAATCCCATTTTTTCAGCTTTTGCAATTACATCTTCGATAGAACCTACACCACGGAAGGCATCTTCTGGCAAGTGGTCATGTTTACCATCAAGGATTTCCTTAAAGCCACGAACAGTTTCAGCAACTGGAACATAAGAACCTGGCTGACCAGTGAATTGTTCCGCAACGTTGAAGTTTTGCGACAAGAAGAACTGGATACGGCGAGCACGAGCAACCAAGGTCTTTTCTTCATCAGAAAGCTCATCCATACCAAGGATAGCAATGATATCTTGCAATTCATGGTAACGTTGAAGGACTCGTTTTACTTCAGCAGCAACTGCATAGTGCTCTTCTCCAACGATTTCAGGTGCCAAAGCACGTGAGCTTGAAGCAAGTGGGTCAACGGCTGGATAAATACCCAATTGTACCAACTTACGTTCCAAGTTTGTAGTAGAATCCAAGTGAGCGAAGGCTGTTGCTGGCGCAGGGTCAGTATAGTCATCCGCTGGCACATAGATAGCCTGGATAGAGGTTACAGAACCCTTCTTGGTTGATGTGATACGCTCTTGCAATTGACCCATTTCTGTAGCAAGTGTTGGTTGGTAACCAACGGCTGATGGCATACGACCCAAAAGGGCAGATACTTCTGAACCAGCCTGAGTGAAACGGAAGATATTATCGATAAAAAGAAGCACGTCTTGGCCTTCCACATCACGGAAGTATTCAGCGATTGTCAAACCAGTAAGGGCAACACGCATACGTGCTCCTGGTGGCTCATTCATCTGACCAAATACCATGGCTGTTTTCTCGATAACGCCTGATTCTTTCATTTCCCAGTAAAGGTCGTTCCCCTCACGAGTACGTTCCCCAACACCGGTAAATACTGAAATACCACCGTGTTCTTGGGCAATGTTGTGAATCAATTCTTGGATTAAGACGGTTTTACCAACTCCGGCACCACCGAAAAGTCCAACTTTACCACCTTTAAGGTAAGGGGCAAGAAGGTCGATAACCTTAATCCCTGTTTCAAGGATTTCAGAAGAGGTAGACAACTCATCAAAAGTTGGAGCTTTCTTATGAATTGGCTGACGCTCTGCGTCTTCTGTAAAAGGAGCTTCCAAGTCAATGGTGTCTCCCAAAACATTGAAGACACGTCCCAAAGTTTCTTTACCTACTGGTACAGAGATTGGACGACCTGTGTCCAATACTTCCATTCCACGAGTCAAACCATCTGTTGATTCCATGGCGATAGTACGGACCATACCATCTCCCAACTCCAAGGCTACTTCAAGGACGATTTTTGTTTTTATTTCGTCATTTTTGTAGACGACAAGTGCATTGTTAATCTCAGGAAGTTTTTCCCCTGCTGCAAACAAGACGTCTACAACGGGACCGATAACCTGAGCAATTTTACCTGAACTCATCTCCTTCTCCTATTCTATATAAGATACTGTCGGTTCCTAGTTCAACTAGGTCCTAATACTCTTCGAAAATCAAATTCAAACCACATCAGCGTCGCCTTACCGTACTCAAGTACAGCCTGCGGCTAGCTTCCTAGTTTGCTCTTTGATTTTCATTGAGTATAAGTTCATTTTCATACGAGCTGGACTAGAGCCTATTCTAAGGCACTAGCTCCTGCTACGATTTCTGTAATTTCTTGTGTAATCGCCGCCTGTCTGGCACGGTTATACTGAATTGTCAAATCATTAATGACTTTCTTAGCATTATCTGTCGCTGTTTGCATAGCTGTCATACCAGCAGCATTCTCAGCTGTCTTGGCATCGATAATAGCACCGTAAATCATACTTTCTGCAAACTGAGGTAACAACTGCTCCAGAATTTCTTCTCGGCTGGTTTCCAATTCAAAAGTCAAACTGTACTCTTCATCCGCTTCATTTGGATCCAAGTCAACAATCGGAAGCATTTGTTCCACACGCATTTGACTGGTTAGCGTGTTGACATGGTGGTTATAGCAGACATAGAGTTCATCAAAAAGTTCATTTTGGTACATTTCAACAGTTTTTGAAATGATCTTACGAACTTCATCAAAGCTAGGTTGGTCTGCCAAGCCACGTAGTTCATAAAGTGGTTGAATACCACGAGCCTTAAAGAAATCAGCTCCCATTCCACCGATACAGATCATTTCAAAACCTGTACCGTCTGGATGGTATTCTTCTTTCAACTCCATAACGGCTTTCAGAATAGAGGAATTATAACCTCCAACCAAACCGCGGTCTGAAGTGATGACGATATAGCCTGTCTTCTTCACTGGACGACTAATCAACATGGGATTGGTTGAACCACCAGCTCCATTACCATGAAGAATATCTGTCAAAAGTTTGCGAACTTTCTGAGCATAAACTTGGAAGTTACGAGCTGCTTCTTCAGAGCGACCTAGCTTAGCAGCCGATACCATCTGCATGGCATTTGTGATTTGACTCGTATTTTTTGTTGAGGCGATTTTTGTTTTAATATCATTTAGAGATACTGCCATCTGACACCTCTATTCTTATTGGAAGCTGGTTTGATTGAGAAACTCTGTAATCGCAGCATCCAAGACTGCTTCTTCTGGCAAGTCTTTTGTATCACGAATGGTTTCCAAAATCTCTGGATGTTGAGCGTCAAAGAAGGCATGGAACTCTTCCTCGAAACGAACAATTTCATCTACTGGAACAGTATCCAAGAAACCATGTGTCAAAGCATAGAGAATGGTTACTTGTTTCTCAACAGGTAATGGTTTGTGAACAGGTTGTTTCAAAACTTCAACTGTACGACGTCCACGGTTCAACTTAGCCTGTGTTGCTGCATCCAAGTCAGAACCGAACTTAGTGAAGGCTTCCAACTCACGGTATGAAGCAAGGTCGATACGAAGTGTACCAGCAACCTTCTTCATGGCTTTGATTTGTGCAGAACCACCTACACGAGAGACAGATGAACCCGCATCGATGGCTGGACGAATACCCGCATTGAAGAGACCATCACCAAGGAAGATTTGTCCATCAGTGATAGAAATCACGTTGGTTGCGATATAGGCAGAGATATCTCCTGCTTGTGTCTCGATAAATGGTAGGGCTGTAATTGATCCACCACCAAGCTCATCAGAAACTTTAGCCGAGCGTTCAAGCAAACGACTGTGAAGGTAGAAAACATCCCCTGGGAAAGCTTCACGACCTGGAGGACGACGAAGCAAGAGAGAGAGTTCACGATAGGCTACCGCTTGTTTTGAAAGATCATCATAAACAATCAAAACATGCTTGCCTTGGTACATAAATTCTTCTGCCATGGCAACCCCAGCATAAGGAGCTAGGAAGAGCAATGGAGATGGTTGTGAAGCAGAAGCTGTCACAACGATTGTGTAGTCCAAGGCACCGTACTGACGAAGTGTTTCTACTTGAGTACGAACTGTTGATTCTTTTTGTCCAATCGCTACGTAGATACAGATCATATCTTGACCTTTTTGGTTCAAGATTGTATCAATCGCAATGGTTGTTTTCCCTGTCTGACGGTCACCGATAATCAACTCACGTTGACCACGACCAATCGGTACAAGGGCGTCAATAGCTTTCAAACCAGTTTGCAATGGTTCTGATACAGACTTACGTTGCATAACACCAGGAGCTGGCGCTTCTACTGGACGAGTTTTATCAGTGTGGATTTCTCCAAGACCGTCAACTGGACGACCGAGGGGATCCACAACACGACCAATCAGACTTTCACCAACTGGGACTTCCATGATTTTACCTGTACGGCGGATTGTATCGCCTTCACGGATATCTGTAAAGTCACCTAGGATGATAATACCGACATCAGTTGACTCCAAGTTTTGAGCCATACCATAAGAGCCGTTTTCAAAAATCAACAACTCTCCACTCATGGCATTTTCAAGACCGTGAGCACGCGCGATACCATCCCCGATATAGGTTACAACACCTGTTTCAGTCACATCAAAATTGGGTTTGAAATTTTCAATTTGTTGCTTAATTAAAGCGCTGATTTCTTGTGCGTTAATTGCCAAAAGAACACCACTTTCTATTTCAAATTTTCTTTAACAACTTTAAGTTGTTGTTTAATACTCACATCAATTGTCTTGTGATTGGCAAAAATGACAAAACCACCAATGAGACTTTCATCGATTTGTTCTTTTACACTCCTTACTTTCAGAGACATTTTTTTCTCAATCAAAGGGAGCAAGCGACTCTTCTGTTCATCAGTTAAAGGATGAGCTGACATAATCGTCACTTCAAATCGATTTGTTTCTTTTTCAAGTCGGTTCAAGCAATCTACAAGCACATCATAAAAAAGATTTGCTCTGTGATTGTATGCTAGAACCTGGATCAAGTTTTGCAATAGAGGTGACACTGAGTCTTGGAAGAAAGCAATCGTTTTTTCCTTGTCAGACTCGTCTACTGCCACTTTTTTTAAAAAAGAAGGTAAACCTGTTTCTTCAGCAACTTGCTTGATTTGAGTCAAGTCTGAAAAAATACGGTCTTCTTCTCCTTTTTCAAGTACCAATTGGACAAAAGGCATGCTGTATTTTTCAATTACCTTTACTGTTTTCTTGTCCATTAAGCTTCTCCTAGCTGATCGATATACTGATCAATGAGTTCTTTATGGGCATGACTGTCAAGGTTTTGTGAGATGATTTTACCAGCCAAGCTGATTGTCAAATCTGCTACCTCACCCTTAACGCTTTGTAAAGCTTCAGCTTTGTTTTGAGCAATTTCTTGGTTTGCTTTTTCTTTTAAGCGTCCTGCTTCTAGTTTAGCATCTGCTAAAATACTAGCCTTACTTTTCTCAGCTGTTTCTTTCGCATTCTCAATGATTGTCTTAGCTTCTTTACGGCTACCAGCCAATTCATCTTCGCGTTTTTGAGCCAATACTTCTGCTTTTTGACGTGCTTCTTCAGCTCTGTCAATATCTGAAGCAATTTTTTCAGCTCTTTCTTCGAAAATGCTAGCCAAATTTGACCAAGCGTATTTCTTAACCAAGACTAGCAAGAGAATAAAGGAACCAGCGATTAGTATAAAATCACCAAGTAATTCACCTACTGTTACATTCATAAACTACTCCTTTCTATTCTTCATCATTAATTTTATTTCCTAGGTACATTGAAGATAACAATGTAAATACATATGCCTGTACACAAGAAATAAAAACAGAAAATGCAGTCCAGATTAGATTTGTTCCAAAAGCAATAGGATACCAATAGAAGGCCTGATGAGAAAGTAGGACTAACATACTTGCCATCACTTCCCCTGCAAAGATATTACCAAAGACCCGCAATGCAAGTGAAAGGAGATTGGTAACTTCTTCCAAGAGATTCATTGGTGTCATAAAACCTGGTGTTACAAATGCTTTTAAATACTTTTTGATTCCACGACGACGAATTCCTTCTACGTGTGTCATTAAGATAATTGTAAAAGACAAGACCAAGTCAAATGACAAATTTGCTGTTGGTGAGGTCCAAAGATTTACACCATCTGTAGTCTGAATTCTAGCCATTAAGCCAATATTATTTGCAATGGCCATAAATAGGAATAAACAGAAATAAAAGAGAGAATAATCCTTTATCATTGGACCAAGGTTTGATTTTGTAAATCCAACAACAAAATCAAATAAATACTCTAATACATTTTGTTTTCCTGTGGGTCTCAAAGTCATATTTCGAGTTGCCCAATAAATAAAGCCAAAAATAAGTGCTACAGTCAACAAAGTCAAAACTACTATGGTTAAATTAAAGGTAACAGGACCAATATTGATGGTTGGATTAATACTTTCTTCCATCTAAAATCCTCCCTTTTTCAATTTATACTTCTTTTATTTGATGATAAATGAAAAGACAAGAGTAACGAAGAAAGTACCTTCAATAAAGGCAACCCCTAGGATCATCAAACTACGTAGTTCTGAGATGATATCTGGTTGGCGAGCAACTGATTTCAACAAACCGTTCATCAACATACCTTCACCAAGAGATACACCCATACAGGCAAGACATAGACCGAAAAATGTTAAATTCATGACGAATTCTCCTTTTAATTAAAATTTACTTACTTAGTTTAGTCCTAAAAATTGGATTTGTCAACTTTTTACTAACATTGAAAGCGTTTAATGAAAATTATTTACAATTTTACTATTTTTGAGTCTATTATATAGAAAACTTTGGAAATAATTTGTAATAAATCCGTCCATTATCTAGACCTTTCTGAAAAATAATGAAAAAATCCGAGATGAAATCTCGGATGGAATTTAATATATTTTTCAACTTTTTTTCTTTTAGTGACTCGACTTAAAGGGAAAGCAACCAGAAATCATTCATTTCCTTCATGCTTCTTAAGCTCGAACTGTGACGCTGGTTCCATCTTCCTTATAAAGATTGATAAGACCTTCTTTTAATGCACGAACCATGTCTCCTGCTTGAACAGGTTGTGGAACCTTAATAGTCAATAGTTCCATTGGATTTGGTGCGCGGTCAATTTTATTGCCTTTGGCATCGTGCAAATCTTCGATATAAGTTTCAAAATGACGGAAACCTGGGCCATAAAACTCAACTTGGTCCCCCTCATTAATGACATTCCGTTGACGAATGGTTGCTGTTTGTGTCGCATCATCATAAGAAACGACTTCAGCAACAAACTTGTACTCAGGAATTTTACGACGAGCACCAAACAACTGCTCATTTTCAGATGGTGTACCGTAGTAGAAACCTGTTGCCAATTCACGTTGGGCGACCTTCCACATCTCATCAATCAAGTCTTGTTTGATCGCTTCAAACTTTTCAGGACTTTCTAGATAAGCATCAACAGCAGCCTTGTAGCAGTTTGTTACTGTGGATACGTAGTGAATAGACTTCATACGTCCTTCGATTTTGAGACTGTCTACTCCATTTTCAATCATATCTGGAATATGGTCAATCATAGACATATCAACGGCTGACATTGAAAATTCTTCAGGAATCTCACCTTTCAAGCTCTTACGTTCTTTCCCAAATGGCATATCGTAGAGATCATATTTCCAACGGCAAGACTGAGAACACCCTCCACGGTTGGCATCACGCATACTCATGTGGTTTGAAAGAGTACAACGACCTGAGTAAGAAATACACATAGCTCCATGGACAAAAGCTTCAATCTCAACGTCTGTGCGTTTGCGGATTTCTGCTAATTCTTGCATTGAAACCTCACGCGCCAAAACGACACGCGTCAAGCCCAATTCTTTCCAGAACTCAAGGGTTTCATAGTTAGTGGCACTGGCTTGAGTAGAGAGGTGGATTTCAAGACCAGGCGCTTCTGTCGCTGCAATCATAATCAAGGCTGGGTCAGATACAATAACTGCTGCAATCCCGATATCACGCAGTTTACGGAACCACTCACCAGCTCCCTTTTCATTTCCTTCGTGCATAACCATGTTGGCAGCTACATAGACCTTAGCCCCATACTTGGCCGCAAACTGGACGCCTTCTTCCATCTGGTCAAAGGTAAAATTTCCGGCACGGCTACGAAGACCATAGGCCTGACCACCGATAAAGACAGCATCTGCTCCATATTGAACAGCTACTTTTAGCTTCTCTAAAGTTCCTGCAGGTGATAAAACCTCAGGACGTTTTAATGTTTTTGTCATGTTTTCTCCTATTTGCAATATAAAAGTTTGACGTTTTTCCTTCTCATTTTATAGTAAATAAGTGATAAAATCAAGCCTAGATAAATTGTTTTGACAATTCTAATCTTTTAAGCTTTGTATAATAATTGTTAAACTATCGAATATAAACCAATTTTAACAAGTAGCCAAAAAGTCTAGAAAAGTAAAAACCAGTATCCAATGATACTGGCTCATTAAACTACATAAATTAGTCCTTAAATGACTACTCCCACTCAACTGTTGCAGGTGGTTTACTTGTAATATCATAGACGATGCGGTTAACGTGGTCCACTTCGTTTACGATACGTACAGAAATCTTTTGAAGGACATCCCAAGGAATTTTTGCAAAGTCAGCTGTCATACCATCGATAGAAGTGATTGCACGGATTGCAATTGTGTAGTCGTACGTACGACCGTCACCCATAACACCGACTGAACGAACACCTGTATTAACTGTGAAGTATTGCCAGATATCGCGGTCAAGACCAGCTTTGGCAATTTCTTCACGAAGGATAGCATCTGACTCACGAACTGTTTCTAGTTTCTCTTCAGTGATTTCACCCATGACACGGATAGCAAGTCCTGGTCCTGGAAATGGTTGGCGCCATACGATATGGTCTGGCATACCAAGCTCTGTACCAAGAGCACGAACCTCATCTTTATAAAGAGTATTGAGTGGTTCAATCAATTCAAATTGCATGTCTTCTGGAAGACCACCCACGTTGTGGTGTGACTTGATAGTTTGAGCTGTATCCGTACCAGACTCGATCACGTCGGTATATAAGGTACCTTGAGCAAGGAATTTCACATCTTTGAGCTTGCTTGCTTCGTCATCAAATACATAGACAAACTCATTACCGATGATTTTACGTTTTTGTTCAGGGTCAGAAACGCCAGCAAGTTTATCAAGGAAACGTTTAGCAGCGTCTGCTTTGACGATATTCAAACCAAACTTACCACCAAGCATGTCCATAACTTGGTCCGCTTCTCCTTTACGAAGAAGACCGTGGTCTACGAAGATACAAATCAATTGATCGCCAATAGCCTTTTGGAGAAGAACTCCAACAACTGAAGAGTCAACACCACCTGATAGACCAAGAAGGACACGTTTATCACCGACGGTTTCACGAATTTTTTGGATCTGCATATCAATGAAGTTATCCATTGACCAGTCGCCTTTAGCCTTACAGATGTTAAGGGCAAAGTTACGAAGGATATCATTTCCGTATACAGAATGACGAACTTCTGGGTGGAATTGGATACCGTAAATGTGTTTATCTGGGTTTTCAATGGCTGCATAAGGGCAGTCAGCTGATGTTCCAGTACGAACAAAGTCAGCAGGAATCTCAGTGACCGCATCACCATGGCTCATCAAAACAGTCTGCTCGTCTGGTGTTGATTCAAAAAGAGCTGATGGTGTATGTGTTAGGGTTGATTGACCGTATTCACGATTTCCAGCATCACCTGCAGGAACAACTTTTCCTCCAAGTTTATGGGTCAATAACTGCATACCATAACAAATTCCCAAAATAGGAATTCCCAGTTCGAAGATCTCTGGGTCAATATCGAATGAACCATCTTCGTACACAGAGTTTGGACCACCTGAAAGGATGATTCCCACAGGATTGATTTCACGAACTTCAGCAGCTGAAATTTTATGGCTTTTTAGCTCTGAAAAAACACCAATCTCACGGATACGGCGTGAAATCAGCTGGTTGTATTGGCTACCATAGTCCAATACGATGATTTTTTCTACATCTTGCAAATCAGTTGAAATGTTGCTCATCTTTTTCCTTTCTCAAAAGAAATATCTTTTTTCAATATTCTATCACAAATAAGGGCGAATTACCAACTAAACAAGGCGAAGATTGACTTTTTCTAGTTTATTGGGGTACAATAGAGAAAAGATAGAAATGAAGTGAAAAATATGCTACCCGCTTATATGAAAATCCATGATCAGATTAAAAAGGATATTGACGAACATCGTTGGGCAATTGGTGAGAGACTTCCCAGTGAACGAGACTTAGCAGAGCAGTTTGCGGTCAGTCGCATGACCCTCCGCCAAGCTATATCTCTATTAGTTGAAGAAGGTGTTTTAGAGCGCAGAGTTGGAAGTGGCACCTTTGTATCCAGTACACGTGTACAAGAAAAGATGCGAGGGACAACCAGTTTTACTGAAATTGTTAAGTCCCAAGGTAAAGTACCCTCTAGCCAACTCATTTCCTACAGAAAAACCATTCCCAATGAACAGGAAGTTGCCAAGCTAGGAATTTCTCCAACGGAGAATATTATCCGAATGGAACGGGTTCGCTATGCCGACCAAGTTCCTCTAGTTTATGAAGTTGCTTCTATTCCTGAAAAATTCATTAAGGACTTTAAAAAAGAAGAAATCACCAGTCATTTCTTTCAAACTCTGCAAAAACACGGCTACCGTATTGGTAAATCACAGCAGACTATTTATGCTCGTCTTGCTAAGGAAAAAATTGCCCACTATTTGGAAGTTGAAAAAGGACATGCTATTCTAGGTTTGACTCAGGTTTCCTACCTAGAAGATGGTACTGCATTTGAATACGTAAAAAGTCAGTATGTAGGCGAACGCTTTGAATTTTATCTTGAAAATAATTAGATTACCACGCAAAAACTCTCTGTCACGGACGACAAAGAGTCTTTTTATTTTTCTAAGACTAAATCTTTCAACGAAATCAGAGTTACAGCAAACAATATCATTGCCATACCAAGAAAATCAATAGGATAAAATTGTTCATTCATAATTAGGAAGGCAAAGAAAACTGCCGAAATTGGCTCAATAGAAGCCAACAAGCTTGACTTGACCGGTCCAATCAGACTGGCTCCTTTTAAGAAGGCTGTATAGGCAAAGACAGTACCGATAAGGATAATGCCCGCAAATGCAAGGAGAAAATCAAGACTAGTTGGGATAGCAGTCTGTAGAACCCCTGTAAAAGGAAGGGCGACTAAACCTGCTATGACCATTCCCACACCAATGAGCAAACTGCTCCCCCACTTCTTAATCAAGGCTATGGGCAAAATGATATACAGTGCGTAAGTCAGAGCAGAAAAGAGACCCCAGAACAGGCCTGCAGGTGTCATGGATAACTGGTCCAACTGCCCATGAGTTGCAATCAGGAAGGTCCCTCCAATGGCTAATATGATGGAAACTATCTCTCCCAGTGTCGGTGCCACCTTATCCTTGATACAGCTATAAATCAAAATCCCGACAGGACAAACATACTGAAGCACCGTCGCGGTTCCTGCATTGGTCTCCTGAATAGCAGTTAGATAGGCAAATTGATTGAGGAAGAGACCAATTAGAGCAAAAATGAGAAGAGACAGTAAACTCTTTCTATCATTTAAAAAGGCCAGCATTCTATCCTTTGCAGTAGCATAAGTCAAGACCATGAGAATCCCACCAGCGATTAAAAGACGCAAGTTGGTCAAAACCAGAGCCGAAATTCCGTGTGCCATCAGGTATTGGCCACTCGTTCCTGACAAGCCCCAAGCAATCCCAGCCACAACTGTTAATAGAGTCCCTTTTAAACTGTTTGACATGTCTCTCCTTACTCTTCTTTGCGAATCAAGTCCATCACTTGATTGCGGTCTACAATCCATTGAGCCCTCTCATCCTTTTCATAGGTACGATTCGATAGAAAAATAGCCGCTTCTTGCTTCTGACGATTCCACATGATAAAGGTACCTGTATAGCCCGTATGGTCTAGCCAATCTTCTTCCAAATTCCATGCCAAAGAACGTTCCTTGTCATCCAAAGGAGAAAAAATTTGACTCAAATCTCTTGCGAAATCATCTGCTAAATAGTGTTCTAAAAAGATTTGTAAATCCTTTACAGTCGAAAATAAACCAGCACTACCAGCATGTCTGCCCAGGAGACGAGCTTTGGGATCATGTACCATGCCTACCTCTACACCTCTAACCGTTGGAACAGCAAGCTCAACAGGTCCAAATTGGGTTTCCGTCATTCTCCAAGGATTCCAAACTTGTTCTTGTAAAATCACATCCAAGTCTTGATTAAAGATTCTTTCCAAAATAAAACCCAACAGCAAAAAATGGACATCCGAATAAAGAAAGGCTGGCTGATTTCGTCTATTGAGATGAAACATCGCTTCCTTTAATTCTGAATCTGTTAAAAGATCACGATTGGGAATAAACGGATCAAGGTCTGTAGCGTGAGTTAAGAGCTGACGAATAGTGATGTCTGGATAATCACTCTCAGCTAAAAAATCTGTTACCGGTCTGTCAATATCTAATTGACCTTTTTCCCACAAGAAGGTAAAAACGGTACCAACCCCAACAACCTTGCTGACACTGGCTAGGTCGTAAACTAGTCCTGCCTCAGTCTGTAAGTCATGCTCTGGGTCACTCTGGCCTAAATAGAACTCCGTCCATTGATTGTCCTTAAAATACGCAAAAGAGGCTCCGGGATAAATCCCTGCCTCGATTTGTTCTTCTATTTTTTTAATAATCTTGGTCCACTTCATACTTCTTCAAACCACAATTCAACATTATTTCTATCTTTACCAAGGAAGAATTTTTCAGACTTAGGAATAAAATATTCGGTAGACTCAAATTTCTTGCGAAGACTTGCTATATCTAGTTCATTTACCAAGAACTTGATCATAGATAAATCCCAAGTAGCCGTATTGTCCACAGTCAAATCTTGACCCTGAGCTGGGATAAAATCAAGGGATGCCCCAATTTCAGATACTCCCAAGAAACTTTCGACATCAGTTGGGAGATGTAATTCCATAGAAATCTCAAATTTACTTAAAGAAATTGATTCCAAATCTGTTTGAAATTCAGGATTTTCTTCTACTTCTACTAGACTTTCTCTATCATCTTCCGCATGAATCAAAACCAAATCATCTTCTGGAGAGTAAATTTCAAAAGCGTAGCCGTTTTGACCTTTATATAATTGATGAATCGAATCTGTTTTAGATAAGAGTTCTTCGATTTCCAAGGGATTTTCCACCTTGACAATCAATCTAGCTAGTTTTTTTCTTCCCTCTACCTTACGAGTGCGCATACTTGGAGCTTCTTCTAAAACCAGCTTTTCTAGACCTGTTTGATCACCTAGTGACAGAAAGGCTGACTCTTCTAACAAGGCCTTCATGCCAAGGGTTTCTATATAAAATGTTTCATTTAATTTTCTATTATTAACTTTTAAAGTAGGAATAATCCGTACAATCTGATTTACATTCATAAATTCCTCCAACTCTTTTATTTTAAAGGATTTTAGAATTTTTTACAAGAAATTATGCTCAGATTTACTGATTTTTCGTAAAAATTTCACTTAAAAAACCGAGGATTTCCTCGGTTTCAATTTCTTATAGGTAAAGGAATTTGAAGATAGCTACTGCCGCAATTGCTGCTGCAATCGGTGCTACTACTGGTACCCAAGAATACCACCATTTTGAATCACCTTTGTGCTCACCAAGAACTGATTTTGGAAGGAAAGCATGAAGGAGACGTGGTCCCAAGTCACGGGCTGGGTTCAAGGCAGGCCCTGTAGGTCCACCAAGTGATGTTACCAAGGCCATAACAAGGAATCCAAGTGCCAAGTGAGCAATTCCAAGACCAGAAGTCATAAATGGCGCTACTTGTTCTTTAGCTTGGTCAAGTGCTGCTGTTACTTGTTCTTGAGGAATTGTTTGACCTTGAGTAGTTGCTTGTGCAACTTGAGCATTGATAGCAGCTTGTGCTTTTGATACTAGTTCAGCACCAAAGAAGTTTTTAGTCATACCAAGGGCTGCAAAGAAAAGAACAAATGAACCAACAAACTCATTTACAAAACCATTAACAGTTGCTGCAAAACGTGATTCTTTTGTACCATTATCCAAACTTGAAATGGTTGAGAAAGTACCCAAAATGTTGTTTGGATTTTCAGTTTTCAAGTAATATGGGCGGTGTGTTGCCACAACCAAGGCTTGACCAAAGATAGCACCCAAAACTTGTGCGATGATATAAGGCGCAACTTGTGCCCAAGGGAAGAGACCGCTGATCGCAAGTCCAAGAGTGAAGGCTGGGTTGATGTGGTTACCTGATACGTTACCAAACATCAAGGCTGGGATCATAACCCCCATACCATAACCAACAGCGATAACGATCCAGCCACTTTGGTGACCTTTCGTACCTTTAAGTTCAACGTTGGCAACTGCACCATTTCCAAGAATGATCAAAATAGCAGTGGCCAAAAATTCAGTGGCATATTTAATTGCCCATGTGAAATCCATTTGATAGATTCTCCTTAAAATTTTTTAGACAATCCTTATTCTATCAATTTTTATATCTTTTAGCAACAGGTTTTCTAAAAGAATGTATGAGAAAGCGGTTTTATTTCTCTTATTAAAACAAAAGGATTAAGGGGATCCATTTCCTTAATCCGAGAGTTCTTATTCTTGACGTTGTCCGAAATCTGCAATCATCTGCTCCATTTCTTGTCGACTCGGAGTTGTCAACATATAAAGGTAATCCCCTTGAAGTTCCGCAAAGGCCGCTGGCATGATTTTTTTAACCTTGAACTGATGGCTGTATTTGGCAAGCAAGTCCTCCTCAGAATAAACATAGTGAGCATTTGCACGGCGAGAAGTAGCCAAACAATACTGAGCTTCAAACTCTGACGCTGGGAACTCCTCTCCTGCGACAATAGCCGCATAGCCACGATAAAGATCCAAGGAATGAGCAAAGTTATAAACATCAATAGTGAAACCACCTGCAGGGCGGTTATTGTACTCAATGGCGATGTAATCATCCCCTTCACGGAAGAACTCAATATGGAAGAACCGTTCTTTCATACCAAATTCCTTGACAATCGCTTCACCATACTTGCGAAGTTTAGGATCCATGTCCTTAAGAACATAGTAGGAATTGTCCATCTTGTAAATCATAAGATCCAGAGGTGTATAGGCGTAATCAAAAGTCGTTGAGAAGACAATCTTTCCATCCTTGTCCACAAGTCCGTCAAAGGTACAGATTTCGCTAGAAGTGACAAATTTTTCAAAGAAATAAACGGTTGAATGGTCCCACTCAGCCTTGAAGTGATTGATATCGTCCTCTGTCTCAAGCTTAAAGGTTGCTGCCGCTCCCACTCCGTTATCAGGTTTGGCAATCATTGGAAGGCCAATTTCATTCACAGCTTGATCCACATCTGCTTCCGTCTTGATAACAGCTCCAGGTACCACGGGGACACCTGCTTTTTTGAACAATTTCTTCATTTCAGACTTAAATTTAGTCTTTTTGAGGTCCTCTGGTTTGGCACCAAAGACATTAAATTGTTCTCTGAGTGTTGCATCCAGCTCAAGCCAGTATTCATTATGGGACTCGATGCGATCGATAGGACCATGCTTGTAGAAAAGAAATGCAACTGCACGCTTGACTTCGTCTACATTTTCAAGATTATCAACACGGAAATACTCAGTCAGGCTAATGCGTAAGGGCTCATCCAATTGCTCGTAAGGTTCTTGGCCAATTCCCAAGACTGTGATGCCTTTATTAGCTAGTTCAATAGTAAACTGTTGAAAGTTTTGCGGATAGTAGGGAGAAATAACAAGGTAATTCATAGGTCACTCCTTTTATAAATAGAGATTGCCAAGGAAATAAGGCATTTGTTTGCGCCACCATTCCCAGTCGTGGGCGACATCGTGTCCCCATTCAGCAAACCAGGCTGGAATTTGTTTCTGATCAAAGGCTTCTTTGAGCTTGTAAAAGGATGGTAAACCGTCTTGTTCCCAGGCTCCAAGACCCGTACACAGCACAATCTCTGCCTGACGGTAACGGTCAATAAACCAGCCGTCATTCTGATTCCAGATATAATCTACTGGCGAGTTTTGGTAAATGGCATCGTCATTGTAGTAATCACCGACAAAGAAACGTGCATCGTAAACACCACTAAGAGCAATCACCTTGGTAAAGACATCTGGATGCTGGAGGAAGAAATTGACAGCATGGTAGGCGCCCATTGAGCAACCTGTCGTCATCATACCATCAAACCAACCTGTCTTATGCTTGATAAAAGGAATGGCCTCCTCAATCACATAGCTCTCGTAGGCACGGTGCATCTCTGCTTGGTCGTGCCCATTTTTCCAAGTGGCCAACCAGCTCTCACTATCTACACTGGATAGGGTAAAGAACTGAACACGGCCTTCCTCGATAAAAGAAGCACAAGCATCAATCATGCCAAAATCATAGTATTCATTGTGACTACCACCTGATGAAGCAAAGACCACAACTGGAATCCCTGCATGTCCATAACGATTAAGGTACATTTCACGGTTAAGATTGCCACTCCAGTGGCTAAGGTTTTCAATATGCATTGGCTTTCTCCTTTTCTAACTTACCATTTCTCTGCAAAAAATCTCAGACAGTCTGGTAAATTCTCCGACCAAGGGATTTCACTATGGATGGCACCAGATTGAACTTTCAAGACAAGATTATCTAAGTGTACCCCACCTGCTATCAAATCATGGTAATACCGAAGAGACGAATCGATATAGGCTTGTTTGATATTACCAGCCATCAGGGTCTTGTCCGTATCATCTGCTTCTTCAGTTCCAACATAGATAAAGATACGCTGGTCAGGCGATAGTTTCTTGCGCTCGATATAGCGATTAAAAGCTTCTTGGTGGAGCCAGTTAGCAGATGAAAAGACACCTAGACAACCAATTTGATTTTGGTATTCCAAACCGATAAACTGGGTAATATTCCCTCCTAATGAGGAACCAATCATGGCTGTATGCTGGCGGTCTGCTTTTGTACGATAAGTTTCATCGATAAAAGGCTTGACCACCTCCATGACAAACTCGGCATACTCCACACCCTTACCGCCAAACTGCTGCCCTGGGATAGGAGATTCTTGGAACTTCCAAGCCGCATACTCATTCATTCGCCCCATACCATCATTGTCAATGGCGACGACAATCATGCGACTGATATCAGGATTACGCTTAATAGCTGGGATAATCTTCCATGAATGGCCAATGAAAGAATCCTTACTATAAAAAACATTTTGCCCGTCATGAAAGTAAACAACAGGATAGGAACGATCCGTGTCTTTCTCATAATCTTTAGGAAGAAGAACACGTACACGGCGTTCCTTACCTGTATAAGGAACCTTGAGTTTGTGTTCTTTCATTTTTAAATAAAAGTAGGATTGATTCATTGTCAGAAAACTCTCTATATTCAAAATTTTATTTTATTATATCACAATTATAGAAAAAAAGTTAGTTTTGCTTCCACTTTTGGAATTAAAAACTAACTTTTTCATCTATTTTTCTAAATTCTTTTGGATTTTCTGATTAGAGAAGATTGTCAATCAAGTCATCGACTTCATCTTTTTCAGCCTGCGGTGTAATCTCAGTAATCATGATTCCAGACACTGCTCGCTCTACTAATCCTTCAACATCCATACGAGCTTCATACTGCTCCGCATTCTTAATCTTAGGATTTGTTTTCGGACGATCTGGCGCAAAAATCGTACAGCAGTCTTCAAAAGGCTGGATAGAAATTTCAAAGGTGTCAATTTCCTGAGCAATGTCAATGATTTCCAACTTATCCATTGTCACAACTGGACGGATGATGGGAGTGTTGGTAACAGCATTGATAGCCTGCATGCTTTCTAAGGTCTGGCTAGCTACTTGACCAAGACTTTCCCCATTGATGATAACTAAACCATTTCGTACCTCACGAATACGGTCCGTAATACGCATCATAAAACGACGCGTCAAGGTCATAAGATAGGCTTCTGGCGCTTTAGCCTTGATTTCCTCTTGAATCTCTGTAAAAGGAACTTCGATAAACTGGATATTGCCCCCAAACTTGGTTAATTTACGAGTCAAATCTTGGGCTTTTTTAAGGGCACCAGGACTAGTATATGGTGGGCTGGCAAAATGAACAGCCTCAATATCCACTCCACGTTTCAATGCAAGATAACCTGCTACAGGTGAGTCAATCCCTCCTGACAACATAAGCATGCCTTTACCTGAAGTTCCAACTGGCAAACCACCAGCCCCACGAATGGTTTCATAAGAAAGATAGGCTGCTTCTTCACGTATCTCCACCTGAAGATTGATATCAGGACTTTTCATTTGAGCTTGCACATTTGGAATAGCTTCGAAAACAGCTCCTCCAAGTGTTTGATTGAGTTCACGACTATCCAAGTCAAAGTTGTGGTCGCTACGTTTACTAGAGATTTTAAAGGTCATGCCTTCCTTGTAGATATCTTTCATAATCTCTTGGACAGTAGACTTCAGAACTTCTACAGATTTTTCAACCTTATAAACAGGGGAAAAGTTTTGAATTCCAAATACTTGTTTGAGCGATTCTGCTACTGCTGTGTAATCTGCTCCATTGAGGTAAGCGTGGGCACGGTCGCGATCTGCTGTTACCTTAACTTGGGGATAGATAGACAAAACGTCTGAAATATTATTGCGAAGTTTATTGATGAAACGCATACGGTTTTTACCCTTGGTTGACAGCTCACCGTAACGAATCATAATTTCTGAATATTGCATGAATGCTCCTATCTTACTTTTCTAGTTTGATTGTAAATCAATTTTAACTTGGTCAAAAACTGCTCAATCTGACTCATATCATTTTCAAGGTCTAGGCTTAAACGTACAGCTGACTGGGCCTTATCCTTGTCCACTCTCATGGCAATCAAAGTCCCTGCAGGCTTCCCTGCCTTGGATGAACAAGCAGAGGTCGTTGAGATGAAAATATCATAGTCTTCAAAGGCATGAACAATGACTTCACCGCGAACACCCTTGATTCCAAAAGTCAGAATATGAGGGGCAAAGTCTTCCTCATCTGAAAAGACAAAAATATCTGGATAGTCCAGAAGGGCTTGGCGAATCACTGCCTTCATCTGCCCAGTCTTGCTAGTAAAGAAACCTAGCTTTTCCATAGACAAACGGAGAGCCTTGGCTGTCGCTGCAATTCCTGCCACATTTTCAGTTGTTGAACGATAATCACGCTCCTGACCACCACCAGTCAACAGAGGCGTAATCTTCTTGCCAGACTTGATATAGACAAATCCAACACCTCGAACTCCGTGAAACTTGTGACTAGAGAAAGTCGCAAAATCCACTCGTTCTGTCAGATACTTTTCAGTCGGAATCTTGGCAAGTGCCTGAACCGCATCAACGTGGAAGGAAATAGTCGGCTTGTCTGCTAACAGTTCTGAAATAGCCTCAATGGGCTGAACAGAACCGATTTCATTGTTCACAGCCATGACGGAAACGAGGGTCGTATCAGGTCTTATCAAATCTGCTAACGCTTTAACATCCACAAATCCTTTGTTATCAACTGGAGCAAAATCCACTTCAAATCCTTGACTTTTTAACCAGAGGGCTGACTCTTTGACTGCCGGATGTTCAATGGATGATACAATGATGTGCTTTCCAAACTGGGCTTTTTCAAAGGCCACACCCTTGATGACCCAGTTATCTCCTTCTGTCCCACCAGAAGTAAAGAAGATTTCATCGCTTTTCTTACCGATTAAATCTGCAATCTGTTGGCGGGAAGCATCTAAGATTCGTGTTGCCTGGTCTCCCAAACGATGAAGACTAGATGGATTTCCTAAAATTTTTGAAGACACCTGCATATAAGTTTCAAGGGCTTCAGGATAGGGCTTGGTCGTCGCCGAATTATCAAAGTAAATCATGTTTTCTCACACTTTCTAAAATCACTCCTTCTATTGTATCATGAAACGGTGCCTGCGACAAGAAAGGGCAATTCCTCTTTTTTTAAGATTTTTTTAAAGAAATGCGGTATAATAAATTTTAATTAAAGGAGAGAATGTATGTCTAATTATCGTAGAACTTCAAAACCAAAAACAGAACACATCAAAAAAGGCTTTACAGTCTTTCAAAAAACCGTTGCTACTATCGGTAGTATCCTTGGCTTAATTACCGCAAGTATCACGATTATGAACGCCTTGGATAATAACAAAAATACTAAAAAAGAACCTACGACAAGCCAGACGACAACCATTGTCAAAGAAATTCAAAAGGAATCCCCTCAGGAAAACACTAGTCCCAATAAGGAAAATAACACTTCTCAAGAAAAAACACAGCAAGAGGAAACACCAAAAGCTAGCGTCAAGGAAGAGAAAAAAGAAGAGCAGAAAACAGCAACTCAGGACTCTACTACTCCTGCTCCTACTCCAAGTAAACCTGCTACTGAAAATGAAAAACAGTCCAATAGTCCAACTTCGGAAAATAAAACTAATCAATAATCACTAAAATAGCCTCCTTCCAAACTTGGAAAGAAGCTATTTTTTTATTGTTGTAAAACTTTTCTTGGTTTGGTACCTTCAGCTGGACCAATGACACCTGCCATCTCAAGCTCTTCCATGAGACGGGTCGCACGGTTAAATCCAACTGACAAACGACGCTGAATCATAGATGCGCTAGCTTTCTGAGTTTCGATTACCAAAGCCTTGGCTTCTTCAAAAAGCGGATCTCCACCAGTTTCACCATCTGAGAATTCACCTTCATTTTCAGAAACCTCACCTGGATCAAAACTCTCATCGTAGTCCGCATCTGCCTGAGCCTTGATAAAGTTTACGATGCGTTCAACATCATCATCCGAGATAAAGGATCCTTGGAGACGAACTGGATGATTTTCATCAATCGGTTTAAAGAGCATATCTCCTCGACCAAGCAGTTTCTCAGCTCCATTTTCATCTAAAATAGTACGGGAGTCTGTTCCTGATGAAACTGCGAAAGCGACACGAGATGGGACATTGGCCTTGATCAGACCAGAAATGACATCAACGGATGGACGCTGGGTTGCAAGAATCATGTGGATACCTGCAGCACGCGCCTTCTGTCCGAGACGAATGATGGCATCTTCCACTTCCTTGCTGGCAACCATCATGAGGTCAGCCAACTCATCCACAATCACGACAATGAACGGTAGCGGAACCTGCTTGTACTCAGACTGGGCATTGAACTCTTCTACCTTGGCATTAAAACCTGCAATATTCCGAACTCCCACCTTGGCAAAGAGTTCATAACGATTTTCCATTTCATCCACAACCTTTTGCAGAGCCTTGCTAGCCTTACGTGGATTGGTCACAACTGGAATCAAGAGGTGGGGAATATCATTGTAAACAGACAACTCAACCATCTTGGGATCGACCATCATAAATTTAACTTGGTCAGGTCTCGCCTTCATGAGGATGCTAGCGATAATGCCGTTAACAGCTACTGACTTCCCTGAACCCGTTGAACCTGCGACGAGCAAGTGAGGCATTTTAGAAAGGTCAAAAGCTCTTGCGGTTCCATTAACAGCCTTCCCTAAAGGAATTTCCAAGAGATTTTCTGCTTTCGTTTGAGATTGTTCCCATAGTTCTCGGAAAGAAACTGTCGCAATCTCAGAGTTAGGTACTTCAATTCCCACTAAAGATTTCCCTGGGATAGGTGCTTCAATCCGGACATCCTTGGCTGCCAAGGCTAGAGCGAGGTCATCTGCTAGATTGGAAATGCGGTTAACCCGTACACCGACTGCTGGCTTGACTTCATACTTGGTCACTGACGGCCCAATTTCAGCCCGTTCAACCGTTACCTTAATACCAAAACTAGCAAAGGTTTCTTCTAAGATTTTGATATTTTCCCGAACGATTTTCTTCTCTTTAGACTGGTCTTTGGGTTTATCCGGTGCAAAGAGTTGTAAGCTTGGAAGTTTGTATTCAAGAGCCTCCTTGGCTGAAAAATCGACCTGAACATCTTCGTCATCAGAGTTATCTCCCTGTTCAGGGAATTCAAGTTCAGCTTGAGGCAGGATGATTTCTGGTTCTACCCACTCTTCTTCTGGAAAAGGTGGAACGTCAGGCACAACATCTGCTGTCAGAATTTCACCTGTTTCCATATCAATAGGAGGCAAATCGAGTAAGGCTTTTTCAGCCTCTTCTTGTTCTAATCTAGCCTCTTCCTCAGCCTTTTGGCGAGCTTTTTCTTCTTGTTTAACAAAGCGTTCCTCTTTTCGACGCTCATGCCCTTCTCGCCATTTGGCAAATCCTCTACTGAAGAATTCAGCAATATCGTAAACAGACCAAGGACTGATTAGGAGAGCGCCTGCTAAAATCAAGATAGAACCAATAAAGTAAGTGCCGATATTTGAGAAGAGAAAGGCTGTTGGCACATAGAGTCCAACACCAATCAAGCCTCCACCAGCAAAACTGGTCGTTCGAAAACCAGTTAAATCCGTCACAACCTGAGCCATGGTTCCTTTTAGAACGGACTTGTCCAAACCATATTTCCAAACCAAGTAAGCCTCGAAAATCAAGAGCAAACCAGCAAATATGGTTAAAAAGCCTGATAGGAGTCCTTCCTGTTTTCGTATCCACTTGAAAAAGAAGAGGTAGAGCAGGATACCAAATATTGCCAGATAAGCTAGGCTACCCACCAGCAAGCGAATTAAATTGTAAAGAGTTATACCCGCAGCCCCTAATTTGAAGGCTGCGAAAATCAATAAAATCGCGATTCCCAACGAAATCAACATTCTCTGAATAGCCTGTTTTCTTTCGAGTTCTGCTTTAGACGGTCTCCGTCTTGTTTTTGTAGTATTCTTGTTTGCCATTCTTCTATTATACCATATTTCACAGCCATTTCGAAAAGAGAAAAAGATTGCACCAAATGGTAACAATCTTTCTATTCTAATACTTTTTATGCTTGTGGTTTACGAAGGTAACCATAAACCACACCACTTACGATTGCTCCTACCAAGACTGAAGCAAGGTAAAGAAGGGCATTTGAAGTAAGGGCGATGACGAAGATTCCTCCGTGGGGCGCCATGAGTTTGATACCTGCAAGACCAACGAGTCCGCCTGCCACTGCAGAGCCAAGGATAAAGCTTGGAATTGCACGAGCCGGGTCAGCGGCACCAAATGGAATTGCTCCCTCAGTGATAAATGACAAGCCCATGATGATGTTTGTCAAACCAGAGTTACGTTCTTCTTTGGTGAATTTATTTTTAAAGAGGAGGGTTGCGACAAAGATAGCAAGTGGTGGAACCATTCCTCCAGCCATAACTGCTGCCATGGCTACAGAACCACCTGAAGAAACAGTCGCTGCAAGCGTACCTGTACCAAAGACATAAGCAGCTTTGTTGACTGGTCCACCCATATCAACAGCCATCATGCCTCCAAGAACGATACCAAGAAGGACAGCTGAACCTCCTCCAAGACCGCCTAGGAAGTCATTCATAGCAGTGTTGATTGCTGCCATTGGAATATTGACAGCCAACATAACAAATCCTGTCAAGATTGTTCCAAGAAGTGGTAAGAGAAGGATTGATTTAGCACCTTCAAGTGAACGAGGAACTTTAACGTATTTCTTGATAGCAAGAACCAAGGCACCTGCGATAAATCCACCAACAAGGGCACCGAGGAAACCAGATGAGATACCTGCAAGTGTTGAAGTTGCTTCTCCTCCTGCGGCATAAGGGATTTTACCAAAGGCAAAACCTTCTTTGGCAATAGCACCAGCCACAAAACCAGCTACCAAACCTGGTTTTTCAGCGATTGAGTAGGCAACATAACCTGCAAAGACTGGAAGCATCAAGCCAAAGGCAGCTCCACCGATTTTCATAAACATCGAAGCTAGCTCATGGTAGGATCCGAGATTACCAAGACTATCTTGTGGCACACCCAAAGCACCGTCGATCAAGAAAGCAAGGGCAATCATGATACCACCACCGATAACGAATGGCAACATTTGAGATACACCACTCATCAAGTGTTTATAGAAGGCCCCACCAAGGCTTTGTTTTTCGTTGCTTGCTGTTGCAGTTTTTGCTCCATGAACAGCATGGTAAACTTCAGCATCTCCTGATAGAGCCAAGTTGATCAGCTCTTCTGTCTTACGGATACCGTCTGCAACTGGACGATTAACCAAAGGTTTGCCATCAAAGC
Source organism: Streptococcus mitis (assembly GCF_002096835.1). Lineage (GTDB taxonomy): Bacteria > Bacillota > Bacilli > Lactobacillales > Streptococcaceae > Streptococcus > Streptococcus mitis_W. Next base: position 39,633 of record NZ_NCVG01000016.1, read on the forward strand.
GGTCCATCTCAACAGCCTTGTCTGCAGCGATGATAACTGCTTTAGCCTTACGGATGTCCTCTGCAGTTAGTTGGTTACCAACACCGCTAGCACCGTTGGTTTCAACCTTAATGCCGACACCCATTTCAGCAGCCACTTTTTGAAGGGCTTCTTGGGCCATGTAAGTGTGAGCGATTCCTGTTGTACAAGCAGTTACGGCTACAATGAAATCTCCGGATTCATTTACAGGTGCTTGGACAGACTCCTCAGCTTTTTCTGAAGCTTGGTCAAAGAGTTCAATGACTTGGTCAGCAGATGTTACTTATCGAAGTTTGTCAGCAAAACCGTCTTTCATCAAGTATTGAGACAATTCTGCCAAGGCTGCCAAGTGGGTGTCATTTGCACCTTCTGGTGCCGCAATCATGAAGAAGAGGTCGGTAGGTTGCCCATCCAAACTCTCGTAGTCAACACCCTTGTTTGACTTAGCAAAGAGAACAGTTGCTTCTTTGACAGCAGAGTTTTTACTGTGAGGCATAGCGATTCCATCACCCAAACCAGTAGAAGTTAGAGCTTCACGCGCTAAAATTCCTTCTTTAAAGGTTTCAAAATCTGTCACATAACCGTGATCTACCAAACTTTTAATCATCTCTTCAATGACAGCTGTTTTTTCAGTTGCTTGCAAATCCAGCAACATGACATCTTTTCTCAATAGGTCTTGAATTTTCATCGTTTTTCTACCTCAACTTTTTCATATGTTTCTTTAATAAAGTCCGCTGTTGCCAAGTCATCTGAGAAAGTAGTTGCTGTGCCACAAGCAACTCCCCATTTGAAGGCTTCTATTGCGTCTTTTGATTTGACAAATTCACCTGTAAATCCAGCCACCATAGAGTCACCAGCTCCAACTGAATTTTTCACTGTTCCCTTGATGGGTTTAGCGAAGTAAGCTCCCTCAGGTGTGACAAGAAGGGCACCGTCACCAGCCATAGAAATGATGACGTTTTGTGCTCCTTTGGCCAGTAACTGACGAGCATAGTTCTCGATTTCATCTAAACTTTCGAGTTTCACTCCAAAGATAGCTCCAAGCTCGTGATTGTTTGGTTTAACCAAAAGTGGCTGGTAGTCCAAACTATCAATCAAGGTCTGTCCTTCAAAGTCACAAACCACTTGGGCACCAGTCTGGCGTGTCAAGGCAATCAAATCTTTGTAGATAACATTACCTAGATTCTTGGCACTCGAACCTGCAAACACAACCGTATCATCTGCTGTCAGACTAGACAAAATAGCTTTCAATTCTTCTAGCTGAGTCGGTTCCACATTTGGACCCGTCCCGTTGATTTCTGTTTCTTGGTCTGCTTTAATCTTGACATTGATGCGAGTATCTTCTGCTACTTGGACAAAACGAGTTTCGATTTCTTCCTCTGAAAGGGTATCTGTGATAAATTTACCAGTAAAACCTCCGATAAATCCAGTCGCAGTATTAGGAATATCCAAGCGCTTCAAAACACGGCTAACATTGATTCCTTTCCCACCAGCAAACTTATCATCACTATCCATACGATTGACACTGCCGACTTGAACTTGCTCCAAGCGCACGATATAGTCTATGGATGGATTAAGTGTGACTGTATAAATCATACTTCTATTACCTCCGTTTTCTTCTTAATAGCCTGCAAGAGCTCATGCCCTTGACTTGTGATGACAATAGCGCGTTTAAGTGGTGCTACCTTGGCAAAGCAAGTTTGTCCAATCTTAGACGAATCGACTAAGACATAGGTTTGTTTGGCATTCTCTAAAATAGCACGCTTAACGGCTCCCTCCTCCATATCAGGAGTCGTATAATAACCATCGTCTACACCATTCATCCCAATAAAGGCACGGTCAAAGTGCAATTGATTGATTTGGTTAAGAGCAACACCACCGATACATGCATCTGTTGCCATCTTGACACTCCCTCCAACCATGACAGTTGGAATCTGTTTTTCAACCAACTGAACCGCATGATGGATGGAGTTGGTCACAACTGTGATATTCTTATTAACCAATTCCTTGATTAAAAAAGCAGTTGTCGTTCCAGCATCGATAAAGATAACATCTTGTTCCCTGATAAGAGAGGCAGCTTTCTGAGCCAGTAGCTTCTTCTCTTGAAGGTTTTTGACAGATTTTTCTTGGATGGTTTCTTCTTCCTGCAAGGAGTGAGGTAATTCTGCTCCACCATGCACACGGCGAAGCTTGTTTTCTGCCTCCAACTCATCCAAATCTCTTCGAACCGTTGATTCTGAGGTCTCTAGCAAACTAACTAATTTTTCTAGAGAAACTACATGATGTTGATTTAACTCCTCTAAAATCAGTTGTTTCCGCTCTGTTTTTAACACTGAATCACCTCCTGTTATCGTTTACACTATTCATTCTATCACACTTTCTTTCAAAGTCAAGCATTTTTTGTCATTTTCTTTCAAAATCTATCATTTTTCTTATTTCTAGAATTTTTATTGCAAGATAGGGGCCTTTATGGTAGACTATTTGAGTAAGTATTGGAAGATTACTCAAGAGGCTTAAGAGGCCGTGTTGGAAACGCGGTAGGCGTGTAACAGCGTGCGTGGGTTCGAATCCCATGTCTTCCGTTTATTTTAAAAAAGATACCCAAGAAATCTGTCCTGCACCCCAAAAGTTAGACAGAAAAAATCTAACTTTTGGGGTGTTTTATTATGAAATTGAGTTATGATGATAAAGTTCAGATATATGAACTTAGAAAACAAGGATATAGCTTAGAGAAGCTTTCAAATAAATTTGGGATAAACAATTCTAATCTTAGGTACATGATTAAATTGATTGATCGTTACGGAATAGAGTTCGTCAAAAAAGGAAAGAATTGTTACTATTCTCCTGAACTAAAACAAGAGATCATTGATAAAGTTCTTCTTGAGGGGCATTCACAAATTAGGGCGTCTCTGGATTATGCTCTTCTAAGTAGTGGATTACTTTCGAATTGGCTGGCACAATATAAGAAAAACGGGTATACTATTGTTGAGAAAACAAGAGGGAGACCACCTAAAATGGGACGTAAGCCAAAGAAGAGATTTGAAGATATGACAGAATTAGAACGTCTTCAAGCAGAAAATGAGTACTTGAGAGCGGAGAATGCCATTCTAAAAAAGTTGAGAGAACTCCGATTGAGGGACGAAAAGGAGCAAGAAGAAAAACGGAAATTGTTCAAGGACTGGTAACAGAGTTTTCTTTAGATATCCTTCTAAAGATTATTAAGCTTGCCCGTTCAACCTATTATTACCACTTAAAACAGCTGCATCAAAGCGATAAAGATTATGATATTAAAGCTGAAATTCAGTCAATTTATACTGAGCATAAAGGAAATTATGGCTATCGTCGCATGACTCTAGAATTACGAAATCGTGGCTTCGTAGTGAACCATAAGAAGGTGCAGCGTCTGATGAAAGTACTTGGTTTAACGGCTCGAATTCGCCGTAAACGGAAGTATTCTTCATACCAAGGAGAGGTTGGCAAGAAAGCAGATAATCTTATTCAACGTCAATTTGAAGCAACCAAACCAATGCAAAAGTGCTACACAGATGTGACAGAATTTGCCATTCCAGCAAGTAGCCAAAAGCTTTATTTATCACCAGTTTTAGATGGCTTTAACAGCGAAATTATCTCCTACAATATTTCTACTTCGCCGAACTTAGTACAAATGAAAGCTATGCTAGAACAAGCCTTTACAGAGAACCATTACGAAAATACAATTCTCCATAGTGACCAAGGATGGCAATACCAACACGATTTCTATCATCATTTTTTAAAGAATAAGGGAATCCAACCATCTATGTCACGTAAGGGAAATAGTCCAGATAACGGTATGATGGAATCTTTCTTTGGCATTCTTAAGTCTGAAATGTTTTATGGTTATGAGAATACGTTTCAGTCACTTGAACACTTGGAACAAGCTATTGTAGACTATATTGATTACTACAACAACAAACGAATTAAGGTAAAACTAAAAGGACTTAGCCCTGTACAATACAGAACTAAATCCTTTGCTTAAATTAATTGTCTAACTTTTTGGGGTCAGTACAATCTTGGGTATCTTTTTTCTTATATGCTTGTTTTATAACTCGGGTGAATTTCTTAGAAAATATCAAATAACAATTTCACATTGAGAATTGTTAAGATAATGGAAACGATATAGCCAAGGATGGTATTCCATTTGGCATTGGTAAATTCTCCCATCAGTGATTTCTTAGAAGTTAGATAAATCAGTGGGAAGATTGAAAATGGAAGAGCAATCGAAAGAAAGACTTGTGAATAAACCAATAACTGATCTAATGTTTTTTCCTGATGACCAAACAGAACCGCTACAATCATGACAGGCAACAAGGCAAAGAGACGAGTTGCCAAACGAATGAACCATTGAGGTAATCTCATATGCAAGAAACCTTCCATAACGATTTGTCCAGTCAAGGTACCCGTAATTGTCGAATTTTGACCACTGGCTAATAAAGCCAAGGCAAACAAGGTTGATAAGGTCGAGCTAGCTATAGCTCCTGCAATAGTAGAATCCTGCAAGGCATTATACATTTGAGAGAAGGCAGAAATCTCAGATGCATGGCCGAAAAAGAGAGCCGCCCCGAGAATTAATAGAAGGGAGTTAACCACAAAGGCCAAGGATAATTGGAGATTTGAATCCCAGGTCATAAAGCGCACGGCTTTTCGAACATCATTCTTGTCCTTGTGATTGATTTTCCGAGTTTGTGACAAGGAAGAATGCAAATAGAGGTTATGGGGCATAACCGTTGCTCCCACGATCCCTAGTGCCAAGGTTAATTGACTTTCATGCCCTGGCAAGGGACTTTCAAATAAGGTTGCATTCGGTAGATAACCCTCAACGATTCCTTGGAAGCTTGGATGTGACAAAGCTACCAGATAGGTAAAAATTGCTAGAATGGTTAAAATCAGTGTTGTCACAATAGCTTCAATCTTCTTAAAGCCAAATTTCATCAGAAGCAATAAGAGAAAAACATCCAACACGGTCAAGAGAATTGCTATCATAATCGGAATCTTAAAGAGAAGATTGAGAGCAATCGCTGAACCTAGAACTTCTGCCAGATCTGTCGCCATCAAGGCTAATTCTAAAATCACCCATAGACTATAACGAAGCCATTTAGGTGAATGATGAGCCGTTGCTTGAGCCAGGTCCATCTGGGTTACAATACCAAGCTTTCCTGCCATCTGCTGAAGTTGCATGGCAATGAGAGATGAAATCAAGATAACAAACAAGAGACTATACTTATAGGAAGCACCACCGACTACACTGGTAATCCAGTTTCCTGGATCCATATAACCAACTGCGACAAGAGCACCCGGACCTAAAAAGGCATTTAAATTTTGCCAGAAATGATTGTTATTTGGAGTATCGATAGATTGATTAATCTCAGAGAGTGACACTTTTTTATGAGAAGACATAGATACTTACCTCTTTCTAAACCTACTTTTTCATTATTTTCTATTAGAGAAAAATAAGATTGACTTTAAACTATTAAAACAATGAAAACTATATGAAAAACATTTAGTTTTTTCATTATTTTTCTTAAGGTACCTTAATATTTTTCTTAAGGCACCTTAATTATAACACAAAAATGAAAACTATATGAAAAACATTTAGTTTTTTCATTATTTTTCTTAAGGCACCTTAATTATAACAGAAAATATGATAAAAACTTAAGAAAATTCAGGACTTGATTTAATATTTAGGATACAACAAAATGTTGTATTCTTTTTTTGCAAAAGAATACCAAAGAATAAAATAAAAAACGTTGTAAAAACAACGTTTTAGAAAGATTTACAAAACAATGTAAATTATCAATGGAGCCGGTGGGAGTCGAACCCACGTCCAAACATCTGCTAACATATTTGTCTACAACCATAGGTTATGTATTCGTTTAACAGTCCCTCGACACATAACTCAAGCCTAGAAACCGCGAGTCTATCAATCTCTTATCAAGCCGCTAGACAAGACTTGATCGTATCTCGCTAATAATAAGACCTGTCATTGAACACGAGCAATCCAAATCGGGTCACGCCTGCTGGTTTTTAGGCAGCTAGAGCGTAAGAAGTGTTATTTTTTGCAGTTATATTTAACTGAGCGTTTACGTCGCCACACGAGTCGCAAAATATGCCTCATAATGCCTGTCGAATCCGTAACGACCCCAAAAGACAATAAAACCATTATACCTTATCTAACACAAAAATGCAAAAAGGAAAGCAATTAACTACAAAAGATAGTCTTTCAAAGATTTTGTCAAAACCTGATAACCAGCAACACTAAGGTGCAACCCATCAGTTGTATAATCTTTTTTGAGTTGACCTGCCTGGTCTGTCAAACTATCAAAAACTGGCACAAATTCTACCTGCATATAGGCAGAAGCAAGCTCTTGATAGGCTTGATTCCATTTCTGAATTTTTTCATTCGTGCGGATATAGACTGTCTGCTTGTACTCTTCTCCCTCATTGACTGGCAAAATAGAAAGCAATTTAATCTCAGTCAATGGATAATCGCGAGCAATGGATTGTATGATAGCTTCGAGGTTATTGAGAGCCTCATTCACAGGCACATCTTTTCCGATATCATTTGTCCCAATCAAAAGGACAATTTTATCTACTGCTCCACCGTACAGATGCGCATCTAGATTTTCTAATAACAGCCCTGTCTGATACCCTCGAATGCCTCGATTGACAATCGTCTTCGAAGTCCCAAATAGTTCCTGCAGAGGATAATATTCGACAATGGAATCCCCAATAAAAAGAATGTCTGGCTCTACAACAGAAACCTGATTTAAGTGACGATACTTGGTTTGGATTTTTTCTTGTTCCTTTAGTAACCAATTTTCTAATAACTGTACTGCCACTTCATTCTCCTTTTTCTAACCAGTTTTCCAAGATTTGATAAACTCCTCCTTGGCTATTGGCTGGCGCTAGAGCAGTAGCCACAGCTTTGGCTTTATCATCAGCATTTTCCATCGCATAGGCAATTCCAGCCATTTCAAGCATTTCAACATCATTTTCACTGTCACCAAAAGCCATGATTTGTTGGGAGGTCAAGTCCCAGCGCTTGAGTAATTCTTCCAAGCCCCATGCTTTATGAATTCCAGCTTGAAGGATATCAATGCAACCATAGCCACTCGATACAGCACGAACACGGCCATCAAAGAGGTCATTGATTTCTTCCAAGACCGAACTCAAACGTTCCTCACCAACAACCATACTCATCTTGAGCACACCACCAAAGAGGTCAGAGGTTAATTCATCCACAAAATGCATCCGTTGGTAGAATTTTTCAATCATTTCTGGAGTCATAAAACTTTCAAGGTCTGTAAAAATCGTACCTTCTTTGACGAAACCACCCTTCATAGACGTTACAACAAACTGATCCTGACACGCTCGACCCTTAAAATGAGCCAAAGCCTTATCGACAATGGCATCATCCCAAGTCTGAGCCAGAATCAGTTCATTGTTTTCAAAAACACGAGCACCGTTTGCAACAACCAGAACCACCCGATCGACCAAGTGCTCCAGTAGTTGCCTCATTCGATGAATTTCATTCCCAGTCGCAATGACAAAACGAATACCCCTTTGATCCAACTTATCTAAAATCTTTTCCAAGCGTGGAAGATCAAGCTGGCCTCTAGCATCCAGCAAGGTCCCATCCATATCTGTCGCAATTACTTTAATCGTCATTTACTTCCCTCTGGATTCAAGCTAATCCCACTTCAATCCCACATGTTCGTTCATTTCTTTATAAGCTGTATCAATTCGTTCCTTAGTCGCTTCATCCAACTGGTCACGATGACTACCACCCTCGATAAAATCTTCTAAGATATAGGTTTGGTAAAGGAAAAGTGGATAACCTTCTGGAGAATAGGTTCCTTTCGGTGTACGATTTACCCAAGAAGGATGCGCTTTGGCAGTTTCGATTGTCGTCTTACCGGCTTTTTTCTTAACAGTCACATCCATGAGCACGCCACGCTCTGTCCACTTAGCATTCTCTTCATCTTGCATGGTTTCAATTCGTTGATTGGAAATGAAGTTCCCCATTGAATAGATAATGAGTTTCTTGTCTCCATCTTTTTCAACCGTTTCAGATGGTTCAACTACGTGAGGGTGCCCTCCAAAGATAATATCCGCTCCCCAATCGATCATCTTGTGATAAAGAGCCTTTTGTTCTTCAGTTGGTTCCAAGCGATATTCCACACCCATCTGAGGCATGATAATGGTGATATCTGCTTCCTTCTCTGCTCGTTCAATCTCAGCCTTCATCTTGTCTTCATTTAGGTCTGAAAGATAGCGGTTATAGTCTTCTTGAGAAATACTTTGCTCAATTCCATTAAAACCATAAGAATAGGCTAAAAGTGCAACCTTGATGCCGTTCACTTCCTTGATAACCAGTGGAGCTTGATCACGTGACTCATGCGTATACACTCCAATAGGTGTCATTCCTGCCTTCTCAATAGCATCTGCTGTTGAAACCACACCTTCTATTTGTGAATCTAGGATATGGTTATGCGCCAAGTCTAGCACTTGATAACCGGCATCCTTGATGGCATCCATAACTTCACCAGGTGCATTAAATAGAGGATAACCTGCCAAATAGTGGTCCTTGTTCACAGTACCTTCAAAATCACCTATAATTAGGTCTGCTTGTTTGAGCCATGGTTTCACATAATCAAAATTCTCATGAAAATCATAGGTCCCATCTTCTTTTAAAGCCGAACGATAAATAGGAATATGATAAAGGAGGTCCCCATTGGCCATAATTCTAGCAGTTTTTTCCTCTTCCTGATCTTTAGTATTTTGATTGGTCTTATTTGCTTCTTGAGAAATGGCATCCTTTTTTTGACTGGTTAAGGGGATTCCTTGGAAGCTTTCAAACAACAAGACCAAGCCCATTGATAAAGCAACTGCTAGCAAGAGTATCGCCACAAATCCCTTATTGCTCCACTTGCGATAACTCCTAAAAAAGTTTACAAAGCCTCTCACAAAATGAAAAACTGGTCCACGTTTATGTCTATCTTGTCTTCTTTGCATCTTCATTCTCCCTACTTTCTAATGCAAGCCTTTTCTTTTTATTATATCACAGATAAGTATTTCTTTCACAATTGAATCGAACCTACTAGGCATTTTCTATAAAAGCTCGATGCCGTAATGCTTTCAATCCTTGTCATTTTGTGATATCATGTAGAGGTAATGAAAGGAGAGAAAATGTCTGCTATAGAACGTATTACAAAAGCTGCTCACTTAATTGATATGAACGATATTATCCGCGAGGGGAATCCTACTCTACGCGCAGTTGCTGAGGAAGTTACTTTCCCCCTATCTGACCAGGAAATCATCCTTGGCGAAAAGATGATGCAATTCCTCAAACATTCCCAAGATCCTGTCATGGCTGAAAAAATGGGGCTCCGCGGTGGTGTTGGACTAGCTGCTCCCCAGTTAGATATCTCAAAACGCATTATCGCTGTTTTGGTACCAAACATTGTCGAAGAAGGCGAAACTCCTCAGGAAGCTTACGACTTGCAAGCTATTATGTACAATCCAAAAATCGTCTCTCACTCGGTTCAAGACGCTGCTCTTGGAGAAGGAGAAGGTTGCCTCTCTGTTGACCGCAACGTGCCTGGCTATGTAGTCCGCCATGCTCGCGTTACTGTTGACTACTTTGACAAGGATGGGGAAAAACACCGTATCAAACTCAAAGGTTACAACTCCATCGTTGTTCAGCATGAAATTGACCACATTAACGGTATCATGTTTTACGATCGTATCAATGAAAAAGACCCATTTGCAGTTAAAGATGGTTTATTAATTCTAGAATAAAGAAAATCCCGTTGCAAGACGGGGTTTTGTGTTATAATAGAGGCATGAAAACAAATGATATTGTCTATGGCGTCCACGCCGTTACCGAAGCCCTCCTTGCAAACACTGGCAACAAACTCTACCTCCAAGAAGATCTCCGAGGTAAGAATGTTGAGAAAGTCAAGGAACTAGCTACAGAAAAGAAGGTGTCCATTTCTTGGACTTCAAAAAAATCCCTCTCTGATATGACAGAAGGTGCTGTCCACCAAGGTTTTGTTCTACGAGTATCTGAATTTGCCTATAGCGAGCTAGATTACATTCTTGCCAAAACACGCCAAGAAGAAAATCCTTTGCTATTGATTCTGGACGGGTTAACCGACCCCCATAATCTGGGTTCTATTTTGAGAACAGCAGATGCGACCAACGTTTCAGGTGTCATCATTCCCAAGCACCGTGCTGTCGGAGTTACTCCTGTCGTTGCTAAAACGGCCACAGGTGCTATTGAACACGTACCGATTGCTCGAGTAACCAATCTGAGCCAAACTCTAGACAAACTCAAGGGTGAAGGCTTCTGGACCTTTGGAACAGATATGAACGGTACTCCTTGCCATAAGTGGAATACAAAAGGAAAAATCGCCCTCATCATCGGAAATGAAGGAAAAGGCATCTCTACCAACATCAAAAAACAGGTCGATGAAATGATTACTATTCCCATGAATGGACATGTTCAAAGCCTTAATGCCAGTGTTGCTGCAGCCATTCTCATGTACGAAGTTTTCCGAAATAGACTATAAAAAAAGTTTCCAGTCATCTGATTGGAAACTTTTTTATGATTAACTATGTTCTGTAATAAACTTGTAAGCTTCTTGACCTGCGATAGCGCCATCTCCAACTGCTGTTGTCACTTGACGAAGGTCTTTCTGGCGAACATCTCCAACTGCAAAGATACCGTCAACTGCAGTTTTCATGTGGTTATCTGTCACAATCCAACCTGCCTGATCTTGGATATTCAATTCTTTAACAAAATCGCTAAGAGGATCCAATCCAACATAGATAAAGACACCACCGAAGGCTTGTTCTGTCACTTGACCTGTTTTCACATTTTCAAAAACGACAGATTCTACTCTGTTTTCACCCTTGATTTCCTTCACTACAGAATCCCAGATAAAGCTGATTTTCTCATTCGCAAAGGCGCGGTCTTGTAAAACCTTTTGGGCACGAAGTTGGTCACGACGGTGAACAATGGTAACAGTCTTAGCAAAACGAGTCAAGAAGAGGGCTTCTTCGACAGCTGAATCTCCGCCACCAACTACCAACAAATCTTGGTCACGGAAGAAAGCACCATCACACACGGCACAGTAAGAAACACCACGACTGTTCAGTTCTTCTTCTCCAGGTACTCCCAAAGGACGGTGTTTAGAGCCAGTCGCTACGATAACGGTACGAGTTTCATATGTTTGGTCATCAGTCATCACTTTCTTAAAATCACCATGGTCTTCGACATTTTCAACATAACCATAAATGTGCTCAACACCAAGATTTTCAAGCGGTTCAAACATCTTTTCTGCCAATTCTGGCCCACTAATATTAGCGTATCCAGGGTAATTTTCAATATCAGATGTATTATTCATCTGACCACCTGGCAGACCACCTTCAATCAAGGCTACTTTCAGATTGCTTCGAGCAGCGTACAAGGCTGCAGTCATCCCTGCAGGTCCAGCACCGATAATAATAGTATCGTACATATAGTTTCCTTCTTTCTTGTTGTAACTATCTTCATTCTAACTCTTTCTTGTCAATCATGCAAGGATTATGCTTTGAAAACAAGAATTAAACTCATAACCGCAAAGGATAATACTGGAACAACCAAGACACCAATCATAATCATATCATAGAGATGGGCTTGGCGAGCCTTGGCTGTCTTATCAACTCCCGACATGGCTCTCAGTCCAATCCAAATCCCTAAAAAAATCAGGACGAGGATGGTGGTCAAGATCAAACTCTCGAAATATAAAGAAAATAGTTGCAGTAGCATGATTTCTCTCATTTCTATCTTTTTTAAAGAGTAAACTCAGCTAGTCCAGCTAACTGAGTTTTCCTTTATCTATTATATCAAATATAAGTCCGTTTGTAACTAGCGAAGAATTCTTTTGTCCGCTCTTCTTTCGGATGGTGGATAATCTCATCCGGTGTTCCAGACTCAATGATTTTCCCCTTATCTAAGAAGAGAATCTTATCAGCCACTTGGGCTACAAAGGACATGTCATGACTAACCAAAATCATGGTCTGACCTGACTTAGCAGCATCTGCGATAGATTTTTCTACTTCTCCGACCAATTCTGGGTCAAGGGCTGAAGTTGGTTCGTCTAACAGCAATACATCTGGTTTCATGGCAAGGGCACGCGCTAAGGCAACCCGTTGCTTTTGTCCACCTGATAAATGTCGAGGGTAATGGTTTTCACGGTCAGAAAGCCCAACCTTAGCCAACTCTTCCTTGGCAATCTTAGTCGCTTCTTGATCAGATAATTTCTTGACAACAACTAAGCCTTCTTTCACATTATCAAGTGCTGTACGTCGTTCAAACAAATTAAACTGTTGGAAAACCATGGACAGCTTGCGGCGTAGGGCCAGGATTTCTTCCTGAGTGATTTTAGAAAAATCAACTGAGAAATCATCAATCTGAATTGATCCACTGTCAGGAGTTTCAAGATAATTGAGACTACGAAGAAAAGTTGATTTTCCAGCTCCTGAAGAACCAATCAAGGCTACAACTTCCCCTTTTTGAATATCTAAGTCCAGATGATCCAAGACAGTCTGTCCTGAAAAGGATTTGCTTAAATTCGAAATCTTAATCATTAACGAAGGTCTCCTTTCACATCTGTTTGCACTGTATCGGGTGCAGAAATAGCCATTTTTCTCTCGATGAAACGACCGAGGCTTTCAATTCCGATATTGACTACCCAATAAACAAGGGCAACGGAGATGAAGCGCTCAAAGTAACGATAATCAGCTCCACCCAGAATCTGAGCTTGGGCAAATACTTCCACAACACCCGCACTAAAGGCTAGGGAAGTTCCTTTGGTCAAGCCGATGAGGGAATTGATTAAGGTTGGAGTTGCCACAACGGCTGCATTTGGAATAATTACGCGACGATAAACTTGTGCTCGGGTCATACCCAGACTGCGTGCCGCCTCAATCTCACCAGGATTGACTGAGAGAATGGCTGCACGAATGGTTTCACTCGCATAAGCTGCTTCATTGAAAGCAAAGGCGACAATCGCAAAAGCAGCGGCTGGAATCGCATTGATATTGAAACCAGTTCCCCATTGCTGATTGAGAGCTTTCAAAGCCAAAGGAATTCCGTAGTAGGTCAACATGAGTTGCACCAAAATCGGTGTCCCTTTTAAGAAACTAACAAAGAAGGCCTGCAAGGGATATAAAATTTTGACACGATTGATTTTCACAATGGCAAAAAGAAGTGCCAAAACCAAGCCAAAAAGAGCACCACCAATTGTCAACATAATCGTTGTTGGAAGTTGTTGGACAATTCTCGGAATTCCATCAAAGACCGAACGCAAGCTAAAAAGCTTGCCATCCGGAATCAATTGCATCAAGTTTTGGTACCAATCTGATGCTAAAATCGTTGTAACATTCATAAAAACATCCTCTCCTGATAATGATTCATTCTACCATACTTCTGCCGTCAATGAAATTATTTGCTACGGTCAGATACAGACTTTGTCTACCTACTAGTTTATCATACTTTGAAACAGGGAGGTTATATATTTTATCTATCAAAGAGATAGATAAAAACTATTTCAATCCCAATTCTTCATAAGGTTTTCGATAACCGATTTGCTTAACAGTTCCATTTTCTACTAAAATGGGCCGTTTTAACAACATACCGTCGCTTGCTAGCAACTCAGCTGCTTCTTGGTTTGACAGACTTCCTACCTTATCTTTCAGTCCTAATTCACGGTATTTGATTCCACTGGTGTTGAAAAATTGCTTCAACTCGAAACCTGAGGTCTCTAGCCAGTTTAAAATGACTTCTTGACCAGGTGTTTCTTCCACGATGTGAACAGCTTTATAGTCTACACCGAGTTGGTTTAATTCTTGTTTTGCTTTTTTACAAGTTGAACATTTTGGGTATTCGATAAATTCTAACATGTGTTTCACTTTCTATTGTTTATATCTTTAAAATCTGCGTCTTCATGCTCCAAGAGCCAAGCTTTCTTTTCCACTCCTGCAGCATAACCTGTCAGACGCTTGCATGCTCCCAGCACACGATGACAAGGTACTAGGATAGACCAAGGATTGCGTCCTACCGCTCCGCCAATTGCTTGAGCAGAAGCCACTTGCAGATCTTGGGCTATTTGTCCATAGGTCACTGTCTGACCATAAGGAATTCTCTGTAAATAGGACCAAACTCGCTTTTCAAAATCCGTTCCGATTGGAGCCAAGGGCAAGTTGGATAAATCCTGAGACTTACCTTTAAAGTAAGCATCTAAGCAAGTAATAACTGGGTCTAAAATGGGATGACTAACAACTGCTTCTATCGTCTCATCTCCTAGTCCTCTCTCAAAATGCTTCTGCTCCTGCACCCAAATGCCATACAGATATTGCTCGTCGGCAACCAAAGACAAGGTTCCTATTGGCGAAAAGTAGAGCATTTTTACGTACATCTTTTGCATTATTTCTTTAATTTTTGATAGGCCAAGCGTTCGCCATCAACAGGCACTTTACCAACCTGTTTAAAACCAAGTTTTTCAAAAATATGCTGCATGACCTTGTTTGCAACATGCGTATCTGAGCGAAAATCTAGATAGTCAAAACCTTCAATCAAGCCCTCTAAGAAGGTTTGAGCAACGCCCTGTCCCTGTACATCTGCTGCCACAGCAATACGGTGAAAGACTAGGTACTCTGACTCCCCAGCTTGCCATTTTCCTTCATAAATGGCTTCATAGACTGCCTCTGGACTCTTGGTCACAGCTGCATAAGCTAGTAGTTCTCCCTCTTCCAAGGCTACGTAGGCTTGACCCGAGATAATATCTTCAATAATAATATCAGCATTTGGATAGCCATTTTGCCACTGGTCACTACCAGCATCTGCTAAACATTTTTTAGCATCTTCCATCACCTGCATGATGGCATCTACTTCGTTTGGAAAAGCTAAACGAATCTCCATCTTTTCTCCTCATTTCTGACTAGTTTCTCCCATCATAGCATAATTTAAGTCTTTCTACAAGCAGTTAAAACTTGACTTTCTATTTTTATTATTTTATAATCTAGTTATTAAAACTAGATAAAAAGGAGTTGAAAATGAAAACTACCTTTTCCTACCCCAAATGGGCAGAAATTCCAAACATCGACCTCTATCTGGACCAGGTTTTGCTCTATGTCAATCAGGTCTGCGCCCCTGTCTCTCCAGATAAAGACAAGGTATTAACAGCATCCATGGTCAACAATTATGTGAAACATGGTTACCTGACAAAGCCTGACAAGAAAAAATACCAACGCCAACAAATTGCCCGTTTGATTGCTATCACAACCCTCAAGTCGGTATTCTCTATTCAAGAAATAGCACAGACACTTAATACTCTACAAACTCAAGCAAGTTCAGACCAACTCTACGATGCTTTTGTAAACTACATGAACCAAGGAATTGATCCAGCTAACCCCATTATCCAAACCAGCTGCCAAACCGTTAAACTCTATCATCAAACTCTAGCCTTAATCCATCATACTCAAGAGGAGGTAATCAAATGAACACTAGTCTTAAACTCAGCAAACAACTCAGTTTTGGAGAGGAGATTGCTAATAGCGTGACCCATGCTGTGGGTGCCGTCATCATGCTCATCTTACTCCCCATTTCATCCACCTATAGTTATGAGGCACACGGATTTTTATCATCTATCGGCGTTTCCATTTTCGTTATTAGTCTCTTTCTCATGTTTCTATCATCCACCATTTACCACTCTATGGCCTATGGTTCAACCCACAAATATGTCTTGAGAATCATTGATCATTCTATGATTTATGTTGCTATTGCAGGTTCATACACGCCCGTCGTCTTGACCTTAATGAATAACTGGTTTGGCTATCTAATTATTGCCATCCAATGGGGAACGACCATCTTTGGTATTCTCTATAAAATCTTTGCTAAAAAAGTCAATGAGAAATTTAGCCTTGCTCTTTACCTGATTATGGGCTGGTTGGTTCTGGCTATCATTCCAGCCATTATCAGTCAAACAACGCCAATTTTCTGGAGTCTCATGGTAACTGGCGGACTCTGTTATACTGTTGGGGCTGGATTTTACGCCAAGAAAAAACCTTATTTCCACATGATTTGGCATCTCTTTATCCTAGCAGCATCTGCCCTCCAATACATCGCCATTGTTTATTACATGTAAAAAAGTTGAGAAATTCAATCTCAACTTTTTTCTCTACACATATTGATAAAGTACTGGTGCAAGCGCACATCATCAGTCAATTCTGGATGAAAAGAAGTTACCAACATATTTTTTTCTTGGGCTGCAACGATTTGATTGTCAACTGTTGCTAAAATTTCTACATCTTCTCCAACACTACTGATAATTGGACCACGAATAAAGGTCATTGGAATCTGACCGACTCCCTTACATTCTGCTTCCGTGTAGAAACTTCCTAATTGGCGCCCATAGGCATTGCGCTCGACCACCATATCCATAGTTCCTAGATGACTCTCGTCCTGAGAAGTAATTTCCTTAGCCAGCAAAATTAAACCCGCACAGGTTCCAAATACTGGCAAGCCAGATAGAATTGCTTCTCGAATGGGAATCAGCATGTCCTGCTCACGTAAGAGCTTGCCCATGGTTGTAGATTCCCCACCAGGAAGTATCAAACCCGCCAAGTCACTCTGATATTGTTGAAAATCATCTAAATTTCTGATTTCAACACTCTCGACACCTAATCGATCTAGCACTTTTTCATGTTCTGCAAAGGCACCCTGCAAGGCCAATATTCCAATTTTCATCTATTTTCCTCTCTCAGCCATGAGAATTTGGATTTCATTTTCATTGATACCAACCATGGCTTCTCCTAAATCTTCAGAGATTTGAGCCAAAATTTGAGGATTTCGGAAATTGGTTACCGCTTTGACAATGGCACTCGCTCGTTTAACAGGATCTCCTGACTTGAAAATACCTGAACCGACAAAGACACCCTCTGCCCCTAATTGCATCATCAACGCAGCATCTGCTGGCGTTGCAACGCCTCCAGCCGCAAAGTTTACAACTGGCAATTTTCCATGTTCATGGACGTATTGAACCAATTCTACAGGTACCTGCAAGTCCTTAGCAGCAACATAAAGTTCGTCCTCTCGTAAGTTTTGAATACGGCGAATTTCCTGATTCATCATACGCATATGACGAACAGCTTGGACGATATCCCCCGTACCCGGTTCTCCTTTGGTACGAATCATAGAAGCACCTTCAGCGATACGACGCAAGGCTTCCCCCAAATCCTTAGCCCCACAGACAAAAGGAACTTGGAATTCTTTTTTGTCCACATGGAAACGGTCGTCTGCTGGAGATAAAACTTCACTCTCATCGATATAGTCAATCTCAATAGCCTCTAAAATCTGAGCTTCAACAAAATGCCCGATTCTGACCTTGGCCATTACTGGAATACTAACCGCTTCTTGGATTTCCTTAATCATCTTTGGATCACTCATACGGGAAACACCACCAGCTGCACGGATATCAGCTGGAATCCGCTCCAAGGCCATAACAGCAGCCGCACCAGCAGCTTCTGCAATGCGGGCCTGTTCAGGATTCTGAACGTCCATGATAACCCCACCTTTGAGCATCTGTGCCAAGTTTTTATTTAGTTCATAACGATTTTCAGTCATTTATTTTATCCTCATTATTTATATTGGTAGCTACCATTTCATTTTAAGTTAGATTAAAATGAAGTACAAGATAAAAAAAACGTAATTGTGTGGGTACAGATTGGCTAAAAAAACTATCTGACCTTAGCTTAAGGCCAGATAGTTCATCAAATTTTATTTTTCAGCTGTAAGGGCAGCCATTGTGATGTAGTTGTATGGTTTGTTGAAGTGTGGCAAGAAGAATAGGTCTGTCAATGCCAATTTATCAATTGTCACATGTTCTTGGATAGCAAGTGAGAACATGTGGATTCCCATGCTGATTGCAGAATCGCGTGAAACCATTTGTGCACCAAGAATTTCACGGCTATCTTTGTCAAAGACAATCTTGATGGCTACTTCATGGTTATCATGTTTCATGAATTCTGGTTTTTGAAGATCGTTAAAGCCTGTTTCAGTTGCATTGTAACCAGCAGCTTTAGCTTTTTCAAGAGTCAAACCAGTTGAAACCATGTGAAGACCGTAGATTGAGATACCGTTTGATCCTTGAACACCGATTCCTTCCAATTCATGTCCACATGCGTTATATGCACCAACGATACCAGTACGAACAGCGTTTGAAGCAAGCGCAATGTAGCTAGTGTCTTTACGAGCGTTGTCATAAACAGTCGCACAGTCACCTACTGCGTAAACGCCTGGGATAGATGTTTCTTGTTTTTTGTCTACAAGGAAGGCACCGTTACGGAAGAGTTCAATTTTTCCATCAGCAAGGGCTGTGTTTGGACGGAAACCAACTGCAAGGATAACCATATCCACATCAAAAGTTTCTTTATCAGTAATCAAGCGTTCAACTTTACCGTCACCCTCGATTGCTTTAACAGTTTGACCAAGCGCCAAGCGGATGTTGTGGTCTTCCAAGTTCTTCGCCATCATTTGTGTGAAGTCTTTGTCATAGTAACCGTTCAAAACAGTATCAACGATATCAACAAGGACAACTTCTTTTCCAAGACGTTCAAAGGCTTCAGCAAGTTCAACACCGATATAACCACCACCAACAACGGCGATTCGGTCAAGGTGTTGACTCTTATCAGACAATTTGTGAATCACTTCTTCAGCGTTTTGGTACAATTTCACAAATTGTACGTTTTCAAGAGTTGCTTTAAATTCACGGTTTCCTTTAACAATTTCAACACCTTCGATTGGTGGCAAGATTGGTGTAGAACCTGTAGCGAAAATCAATTTTTCATATGATTCTTTGTGCTCTTTTCCTTCAACTTCCGCTGTAACTACTTTGTTATCATAGTCTATTGAAAGAACTGGTGAATTCATGTATACCTTAGCACCTTTAGCTTCCAATTTTTCTTTATCAGAATAGAACAAGCCTTCAGCACCGTCAATTTGTTCACCAATCCAGAGGGCCATTCCACATCCTAGGAAAGAAATGTTAGAGTTTTGGTCAAATACAACGATTTCGTTCTCATTTCCAAAGTTATCCAACATAGTGTTAATACATGCTGTACCAGCGTGGTTAGCACCAACTACAACGATTTTACTCATAGAAAAATTCCTACCTTCAATTTTAAATTTACCTTTCTAGTATAACATTTACTGTTAGCGTTTACAAGAGTTTAGCTAATTTTCCCGTTTTTTTTGTAAAAAAATGTAAATAATCTGTATTTTATCAGTCTTTCTTACAATTACTCTTTATTTTCTGAGCATATTTCTTGACAAGTTTACAAATTTTATTTGTGAAAACGCTGACTTTATGGTATGCTAGTATCATGAAAAGAAAATGTAAGGGGTTAAATTTAATATAAATTTACTATATTTCAGTCTTCTTTTCATAAAAGAAAGGAGTTGGTAGCTTGCCTCTTAGTTCACATTCCGAACGGCTAATGGGGACTACTATCACTATTTCATTAGTAGATGAGCGAGCCGATAGCTTGATCCAGAAATCCTTTGATTTACTCAGAGAGCTCGAATACCGCTTCAATGCCAATAGCCAAGAATCTGAGTTGATGGAAATCAATCATCAAGCTGGAATAGCCCC
The DNA here is from genome assembly GCF_002096835.1 of Streptococcus mitis. GTDB lineage: Bacteria > Bacillota > Bacilli > Lactobacillales > Streptococcaceae > Streptococcus > Streptococcus mitis_W. The sequence continues at coordinate 59,384 of NZ_NCVG01000016.1, forward strand.
CGTCAAGGTTCATCCAGACCTGTTCGAACTGATTTCACTTGGATTAGAGCATAGCCTAGCGCCATCTAGCCATCTCAATATCAGCATTGGTCCCTTGATTCAAACCTGGCGTATCGGTTTTTCAGATGCCAAAGTTGCCCAGCCTCAAGAAATCGAATCAATTCTCCCTTTAATCAATCCTCATTATATCGAGTTAGATTCTTCTACTTCTACTGTGTTTCTAAAACAGAAAGGAATGAAGATAGACCTAGGTTGTTTAGCCAAGGGTTATAGTGCGGATAAAGTTGCTCAATTTCTGAGAAAAGAGGGAGTGACATCTGCCTTGATTAATCTGGGAGGGAATATCCTGACTATTGGAAAAAATCAGGCAAGAGGGGATCAGCCTTGGCAAATTGGGATTCAAGACCCAGCCAATCCGAGGGGAAATCACTTAATGACCATCCCTGTTGTCAATAAATCTGTCGTGACTTCAGGCATTTATGAACGTCACCTGACTGTCGATGGAAAAGATTACCATCATATTTTTGACAGCCAAACAGGTTATCCTGTTGAAACGGAACTAGCGAGTCTAACAATCATCTCTGATAAATCAGTTGATGGTGAAATCTGGACAACTCGTCTATTTGGAGAAAGACCTGCTTCTATCCTCTGGCAAGTCGAAAGTTTGGAGGGCATCGAAGCTATCCTCATCGATAAGGAAGGTCACCTAAGCTGTTCTTCAGGAATTCCTACTCTATAGAAACAAATGTTTCAATGGAGTTTTAAAATTGTATTATGTAAAAAGAGAAAGGAAATCTCATGTTAAAACTTATTGCTATTGTTGGAACAAATTCAAAACGTTCTACAAACCGCCAATTGCTTCAATACATGCAAAAACACTTTGCTGAAAAAGCTGAAATTGAACTTGTTGAAATTAAAGACATTCCTGTCTTCAACAAACCAGCTGACAAGCAAGTACCTGCTGAAATTTTAGAAATTGCTGCTAAAATTGAAGAGGCAGATGGCGTTATTATTGGTACTCCTGAGTATGACCACTCTATCCCAGCTGTTTTGATGAGCGCTCTTGCTTGGTTGTCTTATGGTATCTATCCACTTTTGAACAAACCAATCATGATTACAGGTGCCTCTTACGGTACACTTGGTTCATCACGTGCCCAATTACAACTTCGTCAAATCTTGAATGCTCCAGAAATTAAAGCAAGTGTCCTTCCAGATGAATTCTTGCTTTCACACTCTCTTCAAGCCTTCAACCCAAGTGGAGACCTAGTGGATCTTGATGTTATTAAAAAATTGGATGCCACTTTTGACGACTTCCGTATCTTTGTAAAAATCACAGAAAAATTGCGCAACGCACAAGCCCTACTTCGCAAAGATGCTGAAGACTTTGACTGGGAAAATTTGTAAGATAGGAGACCAAAAAGAATGAAATTTGTTGGACTTGTAGGATCAAACTACGATCAATCATATAACCGTAAACTCTTGGAATTCATCCGTCGTCACTTCAAACTCAAATTTGAATTAGAAGTTCTCGAAATTGATGAAGTTCCAATGTTTAACCAAGACGAAAAATGGGACGAAAGCTTCCAATTGCGTCTCTTGTATAACAGAATTACGCGTGCTGATGGTGTCATTATTGCTACTCCTGAGCACAACCACACAATCTCAGCTTCTCTTAAATCAGTTCTTGAATGGCTTTCATACGAGGTTCATCCATTTGAAAACAAACCAGTCATGATTGTGGGAGCTTCTTACTACGACCAAGGTACTTCTCGTGCCCAAGTTCACCTTCGTAAGATTCTTGATGCCCCAGGTGTCAATGCCTACACACTTCCAGGAAATGAATTCCTTCTCGGTAAAGCTAAAGAAGCCTTTGATATTAATGGGAATATCACAAATGAAGGAACTATTAATTTCCTTGAAACTTGCTTGGATAATTTTGTAAAATATGTAGGAGTTGTTTCAAAATTGAAAAAACCAAAACCAATTGAACCAGAAGATTTGGATTGTGGCAGACCAATTGCTACCACAATCACAGAAGTTGATCCCGATGATCCAGAATGGGTTGAAAAAGTTGCTGAAATTACTGGTGCGGTTTCAGGTGATACCTATGTCAAACTAGATCATGGTATCTTAACTGTTAACCAAATCGATATGTTCTTGAAAGCAATGCCATTTGAATTGACATTTGCAGATGATAATAATCAATTCTTGTACTTTAATAACGCACACCAAGACCCAGATACAATGTTTGGTAAACGTGTACGTGCTCAATCAGGAAATAGATTAGGAACAGTACACGGTACATTGCCAGATTCTAGAATGAAAAACGTTGAATGGGTTGTCGGCGTATTGCGTAACGGGGATCAAGAATATGTCCGTACAATTGTGCCAGGAACACCTGAAGGTGTTATTAATACCCATAATTACCAAGCAATGTACTATCCAGATGGTTCATATGCTGGAATCAATGAAATCATCTTTAATTTCCAACCATGGCTTGACTGGTACCTTAATACAACTGGTCAACGTCTAGTTGGTGGAAATGCTGCAGCTCCTGCTGGCGGACATGGTCACGGCGATGCAGATGCTACATCTGGAGCTTCTGATGCAGGTGATGCTGGAGGCCACGGTGGTGGCGCAGACGCTACATCTGGCGCAAGTAACTAATAACTTTAGGAACCATCTTGGTTCCTTTTTTAACGAAAAAAGACTAGCAAACACAAATTGCTAGTCTTTTGGTTATTATTTCATCTATTCTTATTAAAAGAAAGAATATTTATTATGAATTTGGATCATCGAGACTACGGCCATGTAAACCTTTTTCACGTTGTACTTGGCGTAGTTTTTCTGGTGTAACATCATTTCCTTCTTCGTCCACAATTTTGATTCCTTCAATGTGGTGACGAACAGTGCGACGATAACCTTCGATGTACTCCTCACGTAGTTTGGCTTGTTCAACTTTTTCTTCTGGGGTCAAGCCTTCTGTTTTTTTCTTTTTAGCAAGCTCGTTGATACGAGCAATTTTTTTCGGATCCATTTCTTCTCCTTTGTGATAAGATAAAGTCCGTTTATCAAACTTTATTTAGTGTTAATTTGGTTAAAACGTGCAAGTTTAGCTGCTTTCTTGGTTAATTGCGACAAGATTGCCAAACGATTTTGACGGACAGCCTGATCTTCGGCCATAACCATGGTATTCTCAAAGAATGCATCAATGACTGGGCTAAGAGCAAAGAGTTGTTTCAATTGCTGACTGGCAGATCCTGATAAAATAAGTGATTCTACTGCTTCCGCCAAAGCTTTTTCTTGGTCATTTTCAAAAAGTGCTGAATCAACTGTTGCAACTCCTTCTACCTTTTCAGCCAAGTTAAAGGCACGAGAAAGTGATTCAACAGATGGTTTGAAGTCTTCTTCCTTGCTTGCTTCTACGAGAGCACTTGCTGCTTCCAACATATCCGCCACAACAAAGTTTGATCCTGCAAGAACGGCTTCCTTGATATCTTTTGGAGTAGAACCCATCATCTTATCAACACGAGCCTTGATAAAATCCATAACCTCTGCCTTATTTTCATAAGTCAAGCTATCAAATTTCAATGCATAAAGGCTATCTATCAGCTCGTCCATAGCAATGTGCCAACCAAAGGCATCCAAGATACGAACAACACCTTGGGTCGCACGACGAAGGGCATAAGGGTCATTAGAACCTGATGGAATCAAGCCTACTGAGAAGAAACTCAAAATCGTATCCAATTTGTCTGCAATGGCTAGAATGGCTCCAACCTTGCTCTCTGGAAGTTCTCCTTCAGCTGAAGTAGGCATGTAGTGTTCACGAATAGCAGCTGCCACCGCTGGAGTTTCACCAGCAAGAAGGGCATATTTCTCACCCATAATTCCTTGGAGCTCGTCAAATTCGCCAACCATACCTGTCAACAAGTCAAACTTGTAAATGGCTGCTGCACGAGCTAAGTCAATCGTTTCATCCGCTGACAAACCAGCTTTTTCTGCCAAGAGAATAGCAATCTGCCCCGTACGAATCATGTGTTCACGAAGGGAACCAATCTTCTCATGGAAGGTGACATTGTTTAATTTTTCAACAAGATCTGAAATCACCAATTTTTGGTCTTCACGCCAGAAGAATTCACCGTCTTCTAAGCGAGCTACTAAGACTTTTTCATTTCCTTTAATGACATTTTCCAAATACTCTGCGTTTCCGTTACGAACAGAAATGAAGTTTGGCAATAGTTTACCGTCTTGATCACGAACAACAAAGTAACGTTGGTGTTCTTTCATTGAAGTCACCAAAACTTCTTCTGGAACTTCAAGGTATTTGGCATCAAAACTTCCCATAAAGGCAGTTGGGTATTCAACCAAGTTCAAGACTTCATTAAGCAAATCAGCATCAATTTCGATACGTACACCATGCTCAGTTTCGATTGCTTTGATTTGGTCAACAATCATTTGCTCACGTTCACGAGGATCCGCGATTACAAACTGCTTACGAAGGTCTTCTTCGTAGCTCAATGCTGACTGAATCTTAGTTTCTTGTCCCAAGAAACGATGACCACGGCTGACACGATCTCCCTTGATATCAAGGAAATCCAAATCAAACTCTTCTTCATCTAAAAGAACAGTTAAAGTGTGAACAGGGCGGATATATTCAAAGGTGTTGTTAGCCCAGTGCATGCTGACAGGGAAAGTCAAGGACTTCAAGACATCTACAACACCAGGAACAATGGCTTCAACTGCTTGACCAATTTCTTCCTTAGTGACATAGACATATTCTTCACCCTTAATTTCACGAAATTCGATATCTTCAACAGTCAAGCCTTTTCCTCGGACAAATCCTTGAGCTGCTTTGGTGAAGTTTCCATCACTATCCAAGGCAATTTTCTTTGCTGGACCCTTGAAATCTTCTGTCAAATCAGATTGCTTGTCTGCAAGACCAGTCACACGAACAGCCAAACGACGTGGTGTTGAGAAGGTTTGAATGGCTTCAAAAGACAGGCGGTTTTCCTTGAGGAAGGCTGCCATTTTTTCGCCTAGTTGTTTTTCACTTGGTGTGACAACATAGGCTGGTAATTCTTCAAGACCGAGTTCTACTAATAAGTTTTTTGTCATGTTTTTTCCTTTACATTTTCTTCAATCTTTTTTGATATGCACCTTAGGTACTGGGGACGTCGCTAACTAACTTTGTGAGTCTGTATGGAAATCTAATACTAAATTGATCAAGATTTCCAACAGTCTCATCAAAGTGGATTTAGCTGACTAATTTTTGAACCTAAGGTTTCAAAAATCCCCACATAACAGTACGGCGGTGCATATCCCTCTAGCAAGTCTTCGACTTGCCTCTAACGATTTTAGAGCACAATATTACTCACTATTCTGCGTCTTCTGCTAAGAGTTTAGCTCGTGTTGCTTCATCCAAAAGTGGGTAGCCTAGGCGTTTTCGTTCTGCGACAAAGGTTTTAGCTACGACACGGGCCAAGTTACGGATACGGGCGATATAGCCTGCGCGTTCGGTTACAGATACGGCACCACGCGCATCAAGCAGGTTAAAGGTATGTGAACATTTGAGAACATAGTCATAGGCGGGGTGAACCAAACCTTCTTCCAAAGCACGACCAGCTTCTTTTTCAAACTTATCAAAGTTTTCAAGCAACATTTCTTGATCCGAAATTTCAAATGAATATTTTGAGTGTTCGTACTCAGGCTGGATGAAGATTTCTCCGTATTTTACACCATCAGCCCATTCGATATCATAGACAGAGTCTACTTCTTGAATGTAAGAAGCCAAACGCTCTAAACCATAGGTAACTTCCGCAGTCACAGGGCCAGTTGCCAATCCACCGACTTGTTGGAAATAAGTGAACTGAGTGATTTCCATACCGTCAAGCCAAACTTCCCAACCAAGACCAGCTGAACCAGTTGATGGGTTTTCCCAGTTGTCCTCAACAAAACGGATGTCGTGCTCCAAAGGATTGATTCCCAATTTTTCCAAAGACTCAAGGTAAAGTTCTTGGATGTTTGATGGAGATGGCTTCATGACCACCTGGAATTGGTGGTGTTGGTAAAGACGGTTAGGATTTTCTCCGTAACGACCGTCAGCAGGACGACGTGATGGCTCTACATACGCTGCATTCCATGGTTCAGGTCCGATAGCACGAAGGAAAGTGTAAGGACTCATGGTTCCCGCACCTTTTTCGTTGTCATAGGCCTGCATAAGCATACAACCTTGGTCATTCCAAAATTGTTGCAAAGTCAAAATAATTTCTTGAAATGTTAATTTTTTAGACATTGTTTACTCCTTTTTATATAAATTACTTGCGACACGAGTCTGCCTCGTCGATCATACGAGGCAAGACGAGTTAGTACTGCGTCTAGCTCAGGCACTCTAGTACTGAGCGTGGGGCAGTCCGACTATAAGGAGGTTTCTGCCACTGACGCAGTGGAAAGTCAATTTTTTAGACATTGTTTACTCCTTTAATTTATATTATCTTTTTAGCTTTATTCATCAAGCAACCAAGAAAAAGCTGGGTCCTGAAAAATATGACGTTTGGGAACAGTTTGTAAATTCTGATCGCATTCATCTATTGTACCTAATTTCAAAGCACAAACTTCTGGTATATTTTCTTGAGTAGTGAAAATTTGACTGTGACAGTTCTGGCAGTAATAACGTTGTTTCCCTGGAGATGAACTATAGGTAACCAACTTCTCTTCTCCATACAATACCAGATTTTTGCTGCTAACTTTGGCATTAACTGTGTAGGCTGACGCAGTTACTTTCCTACAGAATGAGCAATGGCAAAAAACTATTTCCGACAATTCTTCATCTAAAGTGTAGGTGACTGCTTTACATAAACAAGATCCTTTAAGCACGATGCTCCTTTCCACTTAGGTATTAGACGAAATTCAAAAAGAACCGAATTTCAACACCCAAGCCTTGCGACTAGGGGCGTCAGAAACGCGGTTCCACCCTAATTTATTACTTCATTGTTTTTGAAAATACTACAGAAAGCGCCAGCACTTTATTTTGCTCTACTTGGCTCCCACTATCCCAAGCTCGCTTGAAGAACGCCATAAGACTTTCTTTCCTGCTGACTATTATATCAAAAATCAGAAGAATGTACAATTCTTTTTATGATTTTCTAGAAATCCATATCATCAACTCGTGGAGCACCCGACTGGACAGCTATCGTTTTTAAGGTTTCTAGCTCCTCATGACTCAGTTCAATTCCAAAGCAATCAAGATTAGCCTGAATACGAGATGCTGTGACAGATTTTGGAAGTGGTAAAAATCCTTCTGCTAAGCTCCAGGCCAAGGCTATCTGGGCAACCGATTTTTCGTGATTTGCTGCGATTTCTTGGACTTCCTTGCTATCAAATAATTCTCCCTGACCAAAAGGTCCCCAAGCTTCCAATAAAATTCCTTTTTCTCGACAATAAGTTACAACTTCCTCTTGATACACACCTGGCGCCAAGCGAATTTGATTGACCGCTGGAAGAATTTTTGTTGTTTCAAGCAAGGCATCCAAATGATGGGGAAGAAAATTACTAACACCGATAGCACGGAGTTTACCTTCTTGATAGAGGTCTTCCATCGCTCTCCAAACTTCCGCATTTCGGATTTTCCATTGGTCATTCTCTCTGAGAGGTTTTGGGTTCGGCCAATGAATCAGATACAAATCCAAATAATTCAAACCCAGCTTCTCTAAAGACTCTTCAAAAGCCTGACGAGCTTGCTCATAGGTGTGGTTTGTATTCCACAATTTACTGGTTACAAAAATTTCCTCACGCGGAACGCCACTATCTTGAATAGCACGACCAACGCTTTCTTCATTTTTATAGATGGCAGCCGTATCGATGTGGCGATAGCCCGCATTCAAAGCCTCTAAAACTGCTTGGTAGGCAATCTCTCCATTTTCAGCTTTCCAGGTTCCGAATCCTAGAACTGGAATTGTAACGCCATTGTTTAAAGTATAAGATTTCATTATTTTTCCTTTCTATATTAGAAGAAAATCCAAAGAGCCAAATTTTCAAGGAAAACTTATCTCTTTAGATTTTGTGTATTATTGATTGCGGTCGTAGTAGAGCTGGTGGGCTTTAAGACGAGTATCTAACAAATCTGGAATTGTCACAAAGTCATAACCTTGACCTTTCAAATAGTCAATAACCTTCGGTAGAGCATTGACCGTCTCAGCATGGATATCATGCATGAGAATAATAGAACCATTCTTAACTTCGCGTTGAATTTCTGTCAAAATCGCTGCTTCATTTTTGTTCTTCCAGTCCAGACTATCCACATCCCACATAATAAAGCTCAAATCAAGGCTATTGCGAATGTCATCTGTAATGGCTCCATAAGGTGGACGCATGAGTTTAGAACTAGAGCCCAGCACCTTAGTTAGCGCATCCTCAGTATCAGTTATTTGTTTTTTGGCTTCGTCAAGCGAAAGTTTTGACAGCACTGGATGGCTCCAACTATGGTTCCCAATGACATGACCATCTGCTTTCATGCGTTTCAAAATCTCTTCATTTCCAGAAACATTCTTACCTAAAACAAAGAAAGTTGCCTTGATACCATACTTAGAAAGAGTATCTAAGGCTTGATTTGTCGTTGCAGGATTCGGGCCATCATCAAAAGTCAAGGCTACTACTTTACGATTTTTCTTTTCATAATAAGCCTTGTAAAGTTCGGCATCCTTATCTAATAGATAAGAGGACTGAATGACCTCAAAGAAACTAGATACTGGCAAGGCAATCTCGTCTAGATTTTCCACTGATTGACTTGGATAAAGGATAATTTGGCTATCCTTATAATCAAAGTTCCATGCAGACAAGTCTTGATCAGAGAAGCTTTTAACAATCTGATCAATCTTTTCTTGCTCCAATTTCTTATCCTGTAAAAAAGAAGTCAGTTCTTTTATCAGTTTCTCTTTGGCCTTACTAGGATCTGAAAATAATTGATCAAGTGTAAAAGGTTTACCGTCTTCTGTCAAATGCACTTTCGCTAGACTAGTTTTTTCAGTTTCTTCAACTTTTGACGAAGTTAAATCATAGACTTGTTTCATCACACTTCGGTTGACAATCCCTTTTAAAGTCGAATCCTGTTTCTCCGTATAATAAAAAACCAGATTTTCCTTGTCTTCCAGATTTTCTTTAATATCCTGTGTCATGATTTCTTTTACAGATGAAATCACTTGCTCCCCTTGGAGAGGATAATAGGCAATTACTTCGGCTTTTCCCTTACGAAAATGATCCTTCTGATTTCCCTCACTCAATTGATCATCTTTCTCTTTTTTGAGCGATTCAATCTTTTGTTCAAAACTTTGTTTTGTGTATATTTTGTATCCAATTATTGAACCAAGGACACAAATACTTACTGAGAAGATAGCTACTAGGGCTATTAGACTCATTCTTACCTTATCGTGATTCTCACGCTTTGCTCTACTTTTATCCATAGAACCATCATATCAAATTCAGGCTATAATTTCAATGATTTGGGAGGAAATAGTATATTAAAAAAGAGGGGAAGTCCCCCTCTCAAGATTTTATTTGACTGCTTCTTTCAAAGCGTCTACCTTGTCCAAACGTTCCCATGGAAGGTCAATATCTGTACGTCCCATGTGTCCATAAGCTGCTGTTTGACGGTAAATTGGACGTTTAAGATCCAACATTTGGATAATTCCTGCAGGACGAAGATCAAAGATTTGACGCGCTGCTTTTTCAAGCTTGCTTTCAGCTATTGTTCCTGTACCAAAGGTATCGATACGAACAGAAACAGGCTGCGCAACACCGATGGCATAGGCCAATTGCACTTCTGCTTTCTTAGCAAGACCTGCTGCAACGATGTTCTTGGCAATATAGCGAGCCGCATATGACGCAGAACGGTCCACCTTAGTCGCATCTTTACCAGAGAAGGCACCACCACCGTGACGAGAGTAGCCACCATAAGTATCTACGATAATCTTACGACCAGTCAAACCTGAGTCCCCTTGAGGTCCACCGATTACAAAACGACCAGTAGGATTGATGAAGAATTTTGTTTGCTCATCCAAGTAAGAGGCTGGAATAACCTCTTTGATAACCTTATTAATGACATCATTGTGAATTTGTTCGTTGCTAACTTCTGGATCGTGCTGAGTTGAAATAACAACTGTGTCCACACGTACTGGACGGTCATTTTCATCATACTCAACCGTAACTTGTGATTTAGCATCTGGGCGAAGATAGCTAATTTCCCCAGACTTACGAAGTTCTGCCAGACGACGAACCAATTTATGGCTGAGTGAAATTGGCAATGGCATGAGCTCTTCTGTTTCATCTACCGCAAATCCAAACATAAGCCCTTGGTCTCCAGCACCAATCAAGTCCAGTGGATCCTGGTCTGCATTTCCACGAACCTCTAAGGCTTCGTTAACACCTTGAGCAATGTCAGGAGATTGTTCCACCAAAGATGGGTGTACTCCCACTGTCTCAGCAGAAAAACCGTATTCTGTATTGGTATAGCCAATCTCTGCAATGGTATCACGAACCACACGGTTAATATCCACATAGGCATTTGTAGAAATTTCACCAAAAACATGGACGGAACCAGTATATACAGCTGTCTCAGCAGCAACGTGCGCCTCTGGATCCTTAGCTAAAATAGCATCCAAGATAGCATCTGAAATTTGATCTGCAATCTTATCTGGATGCCCCTCAGATACAGATTCAGACGTGAATAATTTACGTTCTGACATAAAAATGTCCCCCCTTAAAAATAGTGTTATAGAGTTACAAAGTACTGATAGGAAAACTATTAGTGATAAATGCCTACCATCTTATCGGGACTATATAACTTTATCATTATACCATTTTTAAGCGTAATTTGCAGTCTTTAATGTAGTGTTTCAATGTAGATATTTCGTTCTCATAAATTAATTAAAAAAAAAGTTGGAGTTCAGTACTCCAATTTTTTCTATTAAAATGTTTGACGTTTTGCTTTACGCTCTGCACGACCACGAGCACGATTTGCAGCGCGCTTGGTTTTGCGGCGTTTTTCATCCACTGCCCATTGAATTTTCTTCTTATAACCCGGTTTGACTTTTTTCTTTTTCTTTTTGACCAAACCAATCATTTCGATATCAAGCTTGTCTTGTTTTTTCTCACGGTTGACACGACGATCACGGTCATAAGTATCTTGAAATTCCCCGTCTTTGACCATCTTAGGAGTAAACTTGATTCCCAATTTCTCCAACTCACGGATATCGGAGTCATCACTTGGCTGATAAAGGGTAATAGCTGTACCTGGTAGGCCATTTCTTCCAGTTCGACCAACACGGTGAACAAAGAAGGACAAATCTTGCGGAATGGCATCATTGATGACATGGCTGACACCTTCAATATCAATCCCACGCGCTGCCAAATCTGTTGCAACAATATACTCAAAATCCAGATTTTTCACCTGATTCATGATACGCTTGCGCTCACGAGGGGCAATATCTCCATGAATCTTGGCAACTTTCAAACCTTGAGCAGTCAGATATGAATGCAATTCATCAGCACGCGTTTTAGTGTTAACAAAAATCATTGCCAAATAAGGTTGCATCAACTGAGTCAACTGGTAAATTTGAGCATTCTTATCTCGGCCCTTGGTCGAAATCAACCAATTATCAATGGTATCAGAAATGACCGTTTTGGTCTTGATTTTCTCCATAACAGGATTTGATAAGTATTTTTTCAAGAATGGTTGCAACTTTTGTGGGATAGTCGCTGAGAAGACCATGAATTGCAAGTCTTTTGGAAGACTGCCAGCAATCTTATCAACAGTTTCTAAGAATCCCATATCCAAGGTCATATCTGCCTCATCGACCACAAAGGTCTTAGCCTTATGAATAGCTAAATCACCAGATTTAACCAAGTCATAGATACGGCCTGGCGTACCGATAACAATATGAGGTTGGTTGCTTGCCAATTTTTCAATCTGGCGAGCCTTATCAGTACCACCCACGTAATTAACCACACGAACTTCCACTTCTGAGTGGGCTGCAATCTGACGGGCTGCTTGGTAAATCTGAGTAGCCAACTCACGGCTCGGTGCCGTAATCACTGCCTGTACACTATCACTAGATTCATCTAATTGCTGGAAAATTGGTAACAAGAAAGTATGAGTCTTACCTGAACCTGTTTTTGATTCACCGACTAGGTCACGACCTGCCAAAACAATCGGAATCAACTTATCTTGCACCTCTGTAGGAGTTGTAAATTTCAACTCCTCCAAGGCTTCTTTAATATAGTTTTTAAATTGAAATTTCGTAAATGACATAATATCCTCGATTCTATCTATCTGTTCAATTATACCACATTTTATTCCATTTCAGTAGTCTCACTTATTTAGGCTATTTCTAGTAGCTTCTCTAGTCAGAAAAAGGCTGGAATTTCGTGATTCCAACCTCTTTTCAGTCATTATTTCCAGTTTAAAATAGCATTCAAGCCATAGTGATCACTCACTTGTGGACTCTTGTTACCATCAAATACGACATGTAAATTTTCCACCGCTAACTCCTTGGTAGTAAAAACATAGTCGATTCGAAGGGGTTCAGTGTTCCCCTTCCAGCCATCAATTTCTGGTGGAACAGTATAGCTACCACTTTTATCTTGAGCAACTTCAAATGCGTCTTGTAAGCCTAATGGACTAGCTAAAATAGCTTGGTAACCTTCCTGACCAGCTGGATTGTTGAAATCTCCAGCTAGCAAAAGCGGCTTGTTCAATTCTTTCAAGACAGCTTCAAATCGTGCCCATTCTTCTTGGAAACCTTTATCCCACCAAGAAAGGTGGACACTGGCAACTGCAAGCTCCTTACCATCAACTACAGTTTCAGCCAAGGCAACACGACGAGTATGATAGTCTGTTGGATCATCCACATCTGAAACCAAAATTTCTCTTGCTTCAATAGGTGTTTTAGACAAGATAGCTACACCTTCATGGTAGCGATCATAACCGATATGGTTATAGGCCCAAGTCCAGTAGTAATTTTTCCCTTGCTCAGATAACTTTTCAACCAAGAGTCTAACATAGTGATCTTGGTGAATAGGCTCAGCTGCTGGCAAAGCTTGATAAAGATCATTGACCTCTACCTCTGGAGATGTGATCTCCTGATTGATTTCTTGGAAACAAATCAAATCATAGTCTTTTTCAAGGATATCCTCAAGCAAAATCTGGAATTTTTCCTCAGCTTCTTTTTCCATCCAACTATGAGTATTGAGTGTTAAAAATTTCATTCTTTTCTCCCAAAATAAGAGGTTGGAATACAGCTTCCAACCTCAAGTATATTACAATTCTACTTTAGCAACTGCTGTTTTAGCTGCAAGAGAACCTGTTTTTTCTAATTTAACTGATTTAATTGCATCACCATTTGTGAAGACAACTACTGTTGAAGTTTCACGTCCTGCTGCACGGATAGCATCCAAGTCAGCTGTGACAAGTAAGTCACCTGCTGCAACTTTTTGTCCTTCTGCTACATGAACTGTAAATGGTTTTCCTTCAAGACTTACTGTGTCCAAACCAATGTGAACAAGTACTTCAAGACCTGCTTCAGTCACAAGACCAAGAGCATGTTTTGTAGGGAAGATGCTTGATACAGTACCTGAAACTGGAGATACAATGTTTCCATTTGCAGGTTCTACAGCAAATCCGTCACCCATCATTTTTTGAGCAAATACGGGATCTTTTACTTGTTCCAAAGCAACAACTTGACCATCAGCTACTGAGTATACTTCCTCAGTAAGACCTTTATAGTGAACTGTGTTTTGTTGTGCTTCTGTCATTTGACTTGGAAGAGTTTCAGGAATAACTTCACCTGAATCAAGGATATCTTGGATATCAGATTTCAATACGTCTGCTTTTGGACCGTAGATAGCTTGAACTCCTTGTCCTTTCATGACAAGACCCATAGCTCCTTCTGCTTTCCATTGTTCTGCATCACCGACTTTGTCAGCATCTTTTACAGTTACACGAAGACGAGTCATACATGCATCAACATCAACGATGTTTGCACGTCCACCAAGAAGGTTAATAATGTTTACAGCTTGAGAGCCTGCTGCAACTTTCACTTCGCTACTAGCTTCTTCTGAACCTTCAGCAGTTTCGTAATTTCCGTTACGTCCTGGAGTTGCGTAGTTGAATTTTTGAATCATGAAGTTTGCGATAAAGTACATGATTACGGCAAAGAGAACAGTTACCCAGATAAAGTTAACGATATCCATACCAATACCAGCATTAATTGCTAGTGGTGTACGAGTCAAGAATTCAATTGAACCGAATGAGTGGACACGTAGGTTTACTACGTCAGCCATAGCGAAGGCAGCACCTTGAACAAGTGAGTAAACAAGATACATAGGTGTTGCTACAAACATGAACATGTATTCGATTGGTTCAGTAACCCCTGTCAAGAATGTTGCAAGAGCTGTCGCAATCATCATACCTTTATATTGATGTTTCTTATCAGCATCGACATTACGGTAGATAGCAACGATCATACCCATCAAGATACCGAATGAACCGATCATTTGTCCAACTTTGAAACGAGCTGGGTGAACAGTATCTAACAATTGTTGGTAGTGACTTGCATCTGTACCTTTAAGGTTAACAAGGTCTGTTACCCATGCAAGCCATAGTGGGTCTTGACCAAATACTTGAGTACCTTTAGCTGCACCAGTTAAAATGTCATAAGTACCACCAAGAGCTGTGTAGTTCATTGGGATAGTCAACATATGGTGAAGACCAAATGGCAAGAGCAAACGTTCCAAAGTACCATACAAGAATGGTGCAAGGATTGGAGCAGTTTCTTGTGAGTTGGCAATCCAGATACCAAAGCTATTGATACCTGTTTGAACTACTGGCCAGAAGGCAGCAAGTAGAATTGCAGCGATTGCTGAACGAAGAATAACTACAAATGGTACGAAACGTTTCCCGTTGAAGAATGAAAGTGCATCAGGAAGTTTACGGAAGTTGTAGTATTTATTGTAAGCAGTTGCCCCTACAAAACCTGAGATAATCCCTACAAACACACCCATGTTCAATGCTGGAGCTTCAAGAACACTAATGAAGTAATCAGCAACTTTGATTGAACCACCAAAGAGAGTTGTGACCATAGCATCTGGATTTTTCAACATATCTCCTGATACACCAAAGATTGTACCAGTGATACGGTTAATCAAGATGAAGGCAAGACCAGCGGCGAAAGCACCACCAGCACGTTCTTTAGCCCAGCTTCCTCCAATTGCTAGGGCAAACAAAATGTGAAGGTTACCGATAACCCCCCAACCAATTTGCTCAAGAATTCCACCTGTAACTACAAGTGGTGCAAAAGTTGGGTTAATCATTACGATAGACTTACCGATTGAAATCATCAAACCAGCAGCCGGCATAACCGCGATAACCACCATCAAAGCCTTACCGAATTTTTGCCAAAACTCGAAAGACAAGACATTTTTGAATGTATCTTTCATCATTCAAATCTCCTTTATTTTTATTTAGGCAAACGTTTTACGAAAACGTTTGCACTTTCTATAATTCAATTATACCACTTTAATTTTTTTTGTAAAGGCTTTTATAAAAAAAAGTAGACTTTTTTCTAAAATTTTTGTAGTAAAAAAGGAGATATTAAAATCTCCTCAAATATACTTCTATTTTAGATTTTCAGGAATCGGCGCATTGAAATTCCTGATCCGATTGAACCGATAAAAATTCCAATCACAAATAATAAGGCAATCATCAGTGGACTGAATACTTCTGGTGATATCATTGAAAGGTTCTGACCAACCAATGACTTATTAACCGATTGGTAAACCATTTTATAGACAATAAATACCAAAACTGATGGAAGGGTTGCTCCAAGCAAACCGATGAAGGCACCTTCAAGCAAGAAAGGTCCGCGGATATAGCCGTTCTTAGCACCTACTAAACGCATGATTTGAATTTCACGGCTTCGTGAAATGATGGTGATACGTATAGTATTAGAAATCAAGAACACCGCAATGAAAATCAATAATCCAGCGATAACTAGTCCCCAGACACGAATAAATGAAGCTAACTTAAACAAGCGTTCTGTATTAGCACCACCATCTTGAACTTCTGATACACCTTCGATTTTCTTAGCCTCTTCTGCTACCGTCTTTACATCACTTGGTGTATTTGTATCAACGATATATGCATCATAGAGTGGATTGGCATCGCCCTCAAAGATTTTCCAGTTGTCCCCCATTGTTTCTGTCAACTTTTCATATTGTTCTTCTTTACTTGAAAACGTAACACTTTTAACGGTTGACATACCTTTCAAAGCATCATATACCTTATGGTAGTCGTTATTTGTAACAGTTTGACCTTCTTTTTCAATGGTCTCACTATTATCAGCTACGTCCTTACGAATGTATACCATTACTCGAACATTATTTTCAATATCTGTAGCTAGTTTAGCCGTATTAAAGATAACAGATGCAAATATTGCAACCAAGGTCAAAGTAATCATAACTGAACTAACAGCAGCTACTGTCATCCAGCCATTTCGTTTCAAACTTTTTAACGATTCAAATAAATGACGAAAAAATCTACTAATCATCGTATCCATATTCTCCTTTAGCTTCGTCACGAACGACACGGCCATTTTCAATGGCAATGACACGGTGGCGCAAGGTATTTACAATCTGACTGTTGTGGGTAGCCATCAAGACAGTTGTACCTTGGAGATTGATGCGTTCCAGCAAGTTCATAATTTCCCATGAATTATCTGGGTCCAAGTTTCCTGTTGGTTCGTCCGCAATCAATACTTTTGGATTGTTTACAATGGCACGTGCAATTGCAATCCGTTGCTGTTCTCCCCCTGAAAGTTCATTTGGGAAAGAACGAACCTTATGCTTCAATCCAACCAAGTCTAAGACTTCCATAACACGTTTTTTGATATTACGGCGACTTTCTCCAATTACCTCCATTGCATAAGCAATATTTTCATAAACGGTTTTCTTTGGTAACAGTTTATAATCTTGGAAGACAACCCCAACACTACGACGTAGGAGAGGAACATCTTTCTTTTTAATTTTAACCAGATTAAAACCAGCAACAGATAAGCTTCCTTTTTCGATTTTTACTTCTCGGTACAAAGAACGAATAAAGGTTGATTTCCCAGCTCCTGACGGACCTACGATATAGGCAAATTCCCCGGGTTCAACAGTGACTGAGACACCTCGCAAAGCTGTCGTTCCGTTATCATACTTTTTGACAACATCTCTCATTTCAATGATTGACATATGAGCTCCTTTCTATCTTAGCTGATTCTCCACTTGAGATAGGCATCAATAAAACCATCTAGGTCTCCATCCATAACCTTATCTACTTGTGCAACTTCAAAGCTAGTTCGGTGATCTTTTACCATAGTATATGGCGTAAAAACATATGAACGGATTTGGCTTCCCCATGTGATTTCCTTTTTCTCACCCTTGAGGGAATCAACTTCCGCTGCTTTCTTTTCTTGCTCCATTTGATAGAGCTTAGCCTGCAACATCTTCATGGCACGATCTCTATTTCCATACTGGGTACGATCGACCGTTGACTGGACAACAGTCCCAGTTGGAATGTGTGTTAAACGTACACCTGTTGAAACCTTATTGACGTTTTGTCCACCAGCACCACCTGAACGGAAGGTGTCCATCTTGATATCATCTTCACGGATTTCCACTTCAATGGTATCATCCAACTCTGGCATCACTTCTACAGATGTGAAAGAGGTATGGCGACGTTTAGCAGAGTCAAATGGTGAAATTCGCACCAAACGGTGTACCCCCATTTCTGACTTGAGAAGACCATAGGCATTAGGTCCTTCAAATGATAAGGTTACTGACTTGATACCAGCTTCATCTCCTGCTTGGTAATCCAATACTTCCACTTTAAAGCCTTTAGCATTTCCATAGCGAGTGTACATACGAAGCAACATATCACCCCAGTCCTGAGCCTCAGTACCACCGGATCCTGGATGGATTTCCAAGATGGCATTATTATGGTCATAAGGTTCTGACAAGAGCAAGGTCATCTCGTAACTGGTCATCATCTTATCAAGTTCTGACAACTGTTCAACCAATTCTTCATGTACCGACTCATCTTCAGCTAAAAAGTCTAATAAAATTTCAACTTCATCCTGCAACTCTTCCATCTTATGGAAAGTATTGTAAGTGTTTTTTAATTCATTTAATTCTTGCGACGTTTTTTGGGCCGCGATATTATCGTTCCAAAAATCAGGTTCTGTCATCTTGTTTTCCAAGATAGCAATCTCTTCCTCTAAACCTTCGAGGTCAAAGAGACCCCCTGAAAGAAGCTAATTTTTCACGATTTGCGTCAATTTTCTGACGAATTACTGAAATGTCCATAAATACTCCTTTTTTACATTATTTCATTATAGCATATTTTATCATTTCTTTCCATCTTTTGCTCTACTCCTCTTTTCATGAAAAAAGAAGCCTTTCGGCTTCCCTTCTTACAAGACTTTTGCTGAAGTACGAGTAATCTCTTCTACTTGAATATTCTCTGATTCAAATTTTTCTTTCAAGGCTGGTAAATCAATTGATCCATCGATTTGAACTTCGATAATGACCTTACCATCCTTACGCGGAATATTGACTGTATGCGAGATATTCAAATTTTCTTCTACAATCAAAGAAATAATTTTTCCAAGAACGCCAACTTCGTTTTCCGTAACAAAGCGCACACGAATCCCTTCTTCACCATAACCTGCAATTTCAAGAAAGGCTTGGAAAACGTCACGATCCGTAATAACTCCGTATACTTGATGATTATCTACGACAGGAAGAATACCAATCTTATTTTTCAACATCAGATAAGTTGCATCCTCTAGACTCGCATAGCCTGAAACAGTGACAACATCGCGAATCATCACATCTTTTACTTTTGTCTTATTTAGAAGATAATTCATCTCATAGATAGAAAGACTTGTTGCTTTGGATGGACTAGCTTGGGCAATGGTTCCCTCAGTTACCAAACCAACCAATTGATCATTTTCGATAACAGGCAAGCGGTGCAACCCTTGCTCTCTCATCAAATCTGCTGCATGAGATACTGTTGTATCCGGACTAATATAAACTACCTTGCGGGTCATAAAATCTTTAACTGCCATGAGACTTCTCCTTTTCTATTCTTATCCCTATTATACAATCTTTTTGTAAATCTATCAAACGCTTACATTTCTTTTTCAAAATTCAGAAAAGTATGAATAAGCTAGCAAAAAGAGCTCTGAAATAGAGCTCTCTGAATGAAGGTAAGATACATTTCATTCGATTTTTTCAATTATTAGAAATTAACCTTTTAATGTAGATAAAGATTGCTTTACAATCTATATCTGTCAACTAAAAAGGTCCCCTGGACTATAATGATGATTACTTCGTAATCCTCATCCACCGACTAAAACAATCCAGTGGATTGTTTTAGCCACCTAGGTATGCTTTTCTGACTTCTTCTGATGAAGCGAGTTCTTTTCCTGTTCCTGATAGAACGATTTTCCCTGTTTCCAATACATAGCCTCGGTCAGAGATTGCGAGTGCTTTATTGGCATTTTGTTCAATCAAGAGGACGGTTGTTCCTTGTTTCTGGATGTCTTGAATGATATCAAAAATCTCTTGGATAAAGATTGGGGCAAGTCCCATTGATGGTTCATCTAAAAGAAGAAGTTTTGGTGTTGACATGAGGGCGCGTCCCATGGCAAGCATTTGCTGTTCTCCCCCTGAAAGAGTAGCTGCATCTTGGTTCTTCCGTTCTTCAAGACGTGGGAAGCGTGAGAAAACTTTCTTCAAATTAGCTTGATTTTCTTCACGATTTTTCTTTAAGAAAGCTCCCATTTCTAGATTTTCCATAACAGTCAAGCCAGGGAAGACGTGGCGTCCTTCTGGTACTTGTGAAAGACCACCTGCTACGATTTTCTGAGCTGGCATTTTTTGGATTTCTTGACCTAAAAATTCAATCTTTCCTGAACTCGGTCTAACCAAACCAGACAAGGTACGGAGAATGGTTGTTTTACCAGCACCATTGGCACCGATAAGGGAAACAACTTCTCCTTCATTCACTTCAAAGCTTACATCACGGACTGCTTGGATCATGCCGTAATGCACAGAAAGATTATCAACTTTTAACATAGACATTAGGCTTCACCTCCTAGATAAGCTTCGATAACGCGTTTATTGGTCTTAATTTCGTCAGGAGTTCCTTGTGCAATCAAGCGACCATATTCAAGTACGTAGATACGTTCTGTTACTTCCATGACCAGATTCATATCGTGTTCAATCAGCATGATCGTAATCTTAAATTCATCTTTGATACGACGAATTAACTCAGTCAATTCGGCTGTTTCCTGTGGGTTCATACCTGCTGCTGGTTCATCTAAAAAGAGAATTTTAGGTTCCGTAGCGAGGGCACGAACAATTTCCAAACGACGTTGTTGTCCGTAGGCAAGATTTTTAGCAAGAGTCTCTGCATCACCATCCAAATCAAAGATTTTAAGCAATTCCAAGGCTTTAGCCTTTAATTCTTTTTCACTCTTGTAAAAAGCTGGTAAGCGCAAAAAACTAGCAAAAACATGTTGTTTGTGATGGTTGCCAAAAGCAATCAAAACATTGTCCAAAACTGTTAAATCTTTAAAGAGACGGATATTTTGGAATGTACGTCCAAGTCCCAAAGAAGCAATCTTATAAGGTGACTTTCCATTCAAAAGGTGACCATCTAGGGTTACTGTTCCCTCGCTTGGTTCATAAACACCCGTCAAGAGGTTGAAAAGGGTGGTTTTCCCAGCTCCATTTGGACCGATTAGTCCAACCAGTTCCCCTTCGTTCAATTCAAGAGTCACATCTCCAACAGCTGTTAGACCGCCAAAATGTTTGGTTAACTGTTTTACTTCAAGTAATGCCATTAGTTTTGTTCCTCCTTCTTAGATTTTTTAAAGAAACGTGATAGGCTCAATTCCCATGTTCCAAGGAGTCCACCTGGTCTGAAAATCATTACCAATACCAAGGCCAAAGCGTAGATAATCATACGCACGCTAGCAACATCTTGGAGAAGCATATTCAAAATTCCCAGAACAATAGCTGAAACGATTGCACCTGTAATGGAACCAAGTCCACCAAATACAACAATAATCAAAACATTGATTGAGTTGATGAAAGTGTAATCTTTCGGTACAACTGAACCGATAAATCCTGCCTGAAGTGACCCTGCAATACTTGCAGTAATGGCACCAAAGACAAAGGCGATGATTTTAATTTTAGTCGTATTAACCCCAACTGACTCAGCAGCGATTTCATCCTCACGAACAGAAAGGGTTGAACGACCAATTGGACTACGCAAGAAGTTCAAGGTTGCAATAGTTGTAATCACGACAAAGAAGTAAACCATTTGCCAAGTTGTAAAGTTAGGAATTCCCAAGATACCTGCCGCACCATTTGTAAGGCTTCCGCCATTGATGATAAAGATACGGATAATTTCAGAAACACCTAGAGTCGCCACCGCAAGGTAATCCCCCTTCAAGCGCAAGGTTGGAATTCCGACAAGCAAGGCAACTGCTCCTGAAAGCAAAGCCCCTATCAGCATAGCTCCAAAGAAGGCACCGTAGGTTGGTGATTTAGATCCAATAATAGCAGCGGCATAGGCACCAATCGCCATGAAACCAGCATGCCCAAGTGAAAATTGTCCTGAAAAACCAACGATTAAGTTGAGACCAACAGCCAAAATAATATTAATTCCAATTTGTTGTAAAATCTGTACATAGAATAGGTTGAGTACTCCGACTGAAACCAGTACACTAATCAAGCCATAGCCAGCTAATAAAAGGAGTAACCATAGAATATTAACTTTTAAATTTTCCTTCATCGTTTACACCTTCTCTTTCACATTTTTACCAAGAATACCTGCTGGGCGGACAATCAAGATCAACAACAGGATTCCATAAACAATGGCATCACGGAAGTCTGACATTCCAAAGGCTGTCGCAAAAGTTTCCAATAAACCAATCACAAAACCACCAAGAGCCGCACCAGGAATAATCCCGATACCACCAAGTACTGCGGCAACGAAAGACTTAAGACCTGGAGTAACCCCCATCAAAGGCTCAAGAGAGTTATAATAGAGGGCAATCAGAACACCAGCTGCACCAGCAAGAGCTGAACCCAAAGCAAAGGTAAAGCTGATAGTACGGTTTACATTGATCCCCATCAATTGCGCCGCATCGCTATCTACAGATACAGCACGCATGGCTTTCCCCATCTTAGTCTTTTGGACAATGACCTGTAACAAAATCATCAAAATCAAGGAAATGGCCAAGATCATTAACTGCACATTTGTTAAGCTGATTGGTCCCAAATCATAGCGAACTGTTTGAATCGCTTGAGGGAAGGCACGGGTATTGGCACCAACCAGATAGACCATCCCATACTCCAATAGGAAAGAAACCCCAATAGCCGTAATCAAAACAGCAATACGAGTAGAGTGACGCAAAGGTCGGTAAGCAAGGAACTCAATCACGACACCAAGAATGGCTGTCGCTAACATAGCTACAATAAGAGCTACAAAGAAATTCATTTGGAAAGAATTAATCAAGAAATAACCGATAAAGGCTCCCATCATATAAATATCACCGTGGGCGAAGTTGATGAGCTTGATAATTCCGTAAACCATGGTATATCCTAGGGCTAACAGCGCATAAACACTACCTAGAATCAAACCATTTACTAGTTGTTGGAGCATAAGATTCACTCTTTCTATTTATAATTTTGAGGGTTTCCCCTCACTTTTTGATAGGTTCTTAAACATCGAAACAGGGAGTGAGTCAGAGGCTCATTCCCTATTTCAACATTTTTCTATTATGGTTTTACAACTTCTGCTGCTTCAACCTTACCATTGTTCATGGTCATCATGTAAGCAGTTTTGACTGTGTTGTGGTCTGCATCAAAGCTTGTTTGACCAGTCACACCTTCAAAATCTTTTGTTTTAGCAAGGTTATCCTTGATTTCACCAGAGTTTTTAGCACCTTTTGCTGCGTTTGCTACAAGGTGAACTGAGTCATAAGCCAAGGCTGCAAATGTTGAAGGCTCTTCGTTGTACTTAGCACGGTAAGCATCAAGGAAAGCTTTTGCTTTAGCTGAAACTTCTACAGTAGTTGAGAAGCCTGAGATAAAGTAGATGTTTGATGCTTTTTCAGGAGTTGCTTGTTGTACAAACTCTTCACCGTTGAATCCATCACCACCAACGATTGGTTTGTCAATTCCCATACCACGCGCTTGGTTTACAATTTTACCAGCTTCAGTGTAGTAACCAGGAACGATGATAGCATCAAAATCTTTCCCTTTCATTTTTGTAAGGGCTGCTTGGAAGTCTGTGTCACCTGCTACGAAAGTTTCATCTGCAACGATTTCACCTTTGTAAGCTTCACGGAAGGCTTTGGCAATACCTTTAGCATAGTCGCTAGCATTATCAGTGTAAAGAACAACTTTCTTAGCTTGCAATTTTTCAGAAACATAGTTTGAGATAATTTTTCCTTGGAAGCTATCTTGGAAAGTTCCGATAAAGAGGTAATCTTGACCTTTAGTCAATCCATCTTGAGTCGCACTTGGCGAAATCAATGGAACACCTGCTTTTGTAGCGT
Organism: Streptococcus mitis; assembly: GCF_002096835.1. Taxonomy (GTDB): domain Bacteria; phylum Bacillota; class Bacilli; order Lactobacillales; family Streptococcaceae; genus Streptococcus; species Streptococcus mitis_W. Next base: position 83,050 of record NZ_NCVG01000016.1, read on the forward strand.
TAGCTACCGCAGCTGCAGTTGCACCAGATGTCGCAGGTCCTACGATTGCTGATACTTTAGATTGGGTTACAAGGTTAGTTGTTACTGAAGCCGCCTCAGCTGTTTCAGACTTGTTATCTTTATCGACTACTTCGATTTGTTTTCCATCGATACCACCTGCAGCATTGATTTCATCAACGGCAAGTTGGGCACCTTTTTGTTCAGATGTACCGTAGGCTGCTACGGCACCAGTTTCTTCAAAGTTAAATCCGATTTTGATTGTCTTTTCATCTACTGAGTTACCAGCAGCGTTTGACGCTCCAGACTTCACTTCTCCACAGGCTGCAAGAAGTGCTACACTTGCAAGCGCCACAAACGATAGGGCAAATTTTTTCTTCATCTTTTTTTGTCTCCTTATTTCTTAAATAGCATGTTAAGAATATACCGAATTATCAGAAAATTGTCAACACTTTTCTTGAACTTTTTCGATGATAACGTTTTCCTCTCGATGAAGATTGCCCACAAAGGGTGTTTCCAGCTCTTGGATATGACAAACCCTGACTTTTTTTATAAACTTTTCCTTGCCCAAGCGCCCGACCAATTGCTCCATTTCTTGAGTTGGAACATAGAGTTGTAAGTAACGATGTTTCTTGGAATGATAGGTAATATCTCCATAATCCTGCAATTTTTTGGCATCACGATTATAGTAAAGATAGATAATCAAGCCAGATCGTTTGACTTTTTCAAACATGATAAATCCTCTTTCTAAGAAATCTCTCACTATTATACCAAAAAAAGCAAACCCAGTCGAGTTTGCCTTCTTTCATCATTAATTCAATGAATTGTTGGCCATGATTTCATCAATAAAGCCATATTCAAGTGTTTCTTGGGCGCTCATCCAGTTATCTCGTTCTGCATCTGCATGGACTTTTTCGATTGACTGACCTGAATTTTCAGCCAATATTTTTTCCAAGATGTTACGAGTTTTAAGCAAGTGTTCTGCAGCGATCGCCATATCAGTTTGTTGGGTACCACCACCTGTACCACCCATCGGTTGGTGAATCATATACTCTGCATTTGGAAGCATGAAACGTTTACCTTTTGCTCCACTTGACGCGATGACAGTCCCCATAGATGCAGCCATCCCCATAACGATAGTTTGGACATCTGCCTTGATAAAGTTCATGGTATCAACGATTGCCAAACCAGCTGAAACAGAACCACCAGGTGTATTGACATAAAGGTAAATATCTTTTGTACTATCTTGGGCATCTAAGAAAAGCAATTGGGCAATAACAGAGTTAGCCATATTGTCTTCAACGGGACCTGTCAGCATAATGATGCGGTCTTTGAGAAGACGTGAGTAAATATCGTAGGAACGTTCTCCACGGCTTGTTTGTTCAATAACTACAGGAATCATTTATTTCTCCTTTTGAGTTTTAATTTTGTTGGTCAAATGACTGAAGATAAGACTATTATAATATCTTGGTCAAAAAAGGTCAAATTTTTGCTCTGTTTTCATTAGACAGAAACAAAAATTCAACCTCCTTTCGTGACTGGAAATCCTTTTCCAAGTCAATCTCTTTTTAATTCTATTTTGTACCGAACAAGCGGTCCCCAGCATCTCCAAGACCTGGAACGATATAACCGTGTTCGTTCAAACGTTCATCCAGGGCTGCTGTAAAGATTTCTACATCTGGATGAGCTTCTTGAAGAGCTTTTACACCTTCTGGTGCTGATACAAGGCAGACAAATTTGATATTTGATGCGCCACGTTTTTTAAGAGAATCAACAGCCAAGATTGCTGAACCACCTGTTGCCAACATTGGGTCTACCACAAAAATTTGACGTTGGTCAATATCTTCAGGCAATTTCACCAAGTACTCAACTGGTTGAAGCGTTTCTTCATCACGGTACATACCGATGTGGCCAACTTTAGCAGCTGGAACCAAGCTCAAAAGTCCATCAACCATCCCGATACCTGCACGCAAGATTGGAACGATAGCCAATTTCTTACCTGCCAATTGTTTTTGAACTGTTTTTGTGATTGGTGTTTCGATTTCCACATCTTCTAGTGGAAGATCACGAAGTACTTCATATCCCATCAACATTGCAATCTCATCTACTAGCTCACGGAAAGCTTTTGTAGAAGTATCTGTACGACGTAAGATTGACAATTTGTGTTGAATCAGTGGATGATTAATAACTTCAATTTTTCCCATTTTTGGAATTCCTTCTTTCAATTTATTCTTCTTATTATACCAAAAAACGGTTTAAAAATCTTTCTAAACCATTTATTTTTGATATTTTTTACATTAGATCAGCCTCTTTAAGAGCTGTCTGTACTGTCTCAAGTGGTAAATGAGTCAATTCTGTCCCTTTTTCTTGATAAAGGTATTGGGCGTAGTCGTCCATTCTGTACTGGTTGATATAAACCACACGCTTGCAACCAACCTGAAGCAATTGTTTTGTACAGTTTAGACATGGAAAATGGGTCACATAGGCTGTAAAGCCTTTGGGAACCCCACGTTCTGCACCTTGGAGAATGGCATTAACCTCTGCGTGAAGAGTGCGAACACAGTGACCTTCGATGACCAGACATTCGTGATCAATACAATGCTCAGTCCCTGACACCGAACCATTATAACCAGTGGAAATAACTTTATTATCCTTTACCAAAATTGCGCCCACTTTGGCACGTTTACAAGTGGAACGATTGGCAATTAGTAAGGCTTGGGCTGCAAAATACTCATCCCATGCTAGTCTTTTTTCAGTCATATCTCTTCTCCTTTTTCTCTATTTTTTAAAAAATGGTAAACCTAAATCTGCAATCTTTTCAGCTGGTACCTTCATGCCATCCTTGATCCATTTTAGAAGGACAGAAACGATGGCCGAGCTCCAAAAGGAATGAAGATAAGAGCTGACACCTTTTGATTTCCCATGGTATTTTTCTAAAAATTCCTGCATGGCTTGGACAAAGATTTTTTCCAGATGGTAATCCAAGGCCAATTGAATCACTCTGGCTTCCTTTCTGGCCTCTCGGAAAAGGTGAACCCAGACCAGATAAAGGTCTGTCTTTAAATCATAATGATGCAACTGTTCCATAATATTGTGGACAGTTCGTTTAAAGACGCTTTCTAAAATCTCCTCTTTGGAATCATAATTACGGTAAAAGGCTGCACGAGAAACGCCTGCACGTTTGACCAATTCAGAAATACTAATCCTGGTCAGGTCCTTTTTTTCCAAGAGCTGCAAGAGGGCTGTTTCGATGGCTTCTCTAGTTAATAAATTGGATTCTTGGTTTGATTTTCTGAGATTTTCAAGAGACTTTTCAGAGATTCTACGTTCAGACATAACATTTTCTTTCTACTTGTCACAACAGACGGATGAGGCTTTTGTTTCAAGGGCTTTCATGATATAATTGTAAAAAAAGACAGAACCTTTGTCAATGTATAACTGACAAAGATGGAGAATTTCTATGACTTGGAAGATTATTGCTGACTCTGGTTGTGATTATCGTCAGCTGGCAAGACCAGCTATTGACACGACCTTTGTAAGTGTGCCCTTAACCATTCAAGTAGCTGATCAGGTCTTTGTTGATGATGCCAGTCTTGACATTGACCAAATGATGGAAACCATGTATGCAACTGCAGAAGCTTCAAAATCAGCTTGTCCAAGCCCAGATGATTATTTGCGAGCATTTGAAGGAGCCAAAAACATTTTCCTAGTAACCATCACTGGTACTCTTTCTGGAAGCCACAATAGTGCTCAACTAGCAAAAAATATTTATCTGGAAGAACATCCTGATACTAAAATTCATATAATTGATAGTTTGTCTGCTGGTGGGGAAGTTGACTTGCTCGTAGAAAAAGTGAATGACTTGATCGACCAGGGCTTATCTTTTGAAGAAGTGGTTGAAGCTATCACCGCCTATCAAGAAAAAACCAAGTTACTTTTTGTCCTAGCTAAAGTCGATAACTTGGTGAAGAACGGCCGTTTGAGCAAGCTTATCGGTACGGTCGTTGGCCTTCTCAATATCCGTATGGTCGGAGAAGCTAGTGAAACTGGAACTCTCGAATTGCTACAAAAAGCACGAGGACCAAAGAAATCAGTTCAAGCTGCCTATGATGAAATCATTAAAGCTGGATATGCTGGTGGCCGTATTGTCATGGCTCAACGTAATAACGAGAAATGTTGCCAACAGCTTTCAGACCGAATACGTGAAACCTTCCCACAGGCGGATATTAAAATTCTCCCAACATCTGGTCTCTGCAGTTTTTATGCAGAAGATGGCGGTTTGCTGATGGGATATGAAATTGATTAATTGCATTCTTGACAAGAGGTGACTTCATCTCTTGTTTTTTTGTGGTACAATAGACCTATGAAACATTTTGATACTATTGTCATCGGTGGAGGTCCTGCTGGCATGATGGCTACGATTTCCTGTAGCTTTTATGGACAGAAAACCCTCCTCATCGAAAAAAATCGGAAACTTGGAAAAAAATTAGCTGGGACTGGTGGGGGACGTTGCAATGTAACCAACAACGGTAGCTTGGACGATCTGCTAGCTGGCATCCCTGGAAATGGGCGCTTTCTCTACAGTGTCTTCTCCCAATTTGATAACCATGATATCATTAACTTTTTTACGGAAAATGGGGTTAAACTTAAAGTCGAGGACCACGGACGCGTCTTTCCTGCTAGTGACAAGTCTCGGACCATTATCGAAGCCTTGGAAAAGAAAATCACTGAGCTAGGTGGTCAAGTTGCTACTCAAACCGAGATTGTTTCGGTTAAGAAGGTAGATGAGCAATTTGTTCTTAAATCAGCTGACCAAATCTTCACTTGTGATAAACTGATTGTCACAACTGGTGGAAAATCCTACCCTTCCACCGGTTCGACTGGTTTCGGTCACGAGATTGCCCGTCATTTTAAACACACCATTACCGAGCTTGAGGCCGCTGAAAGTCCTTTGTTGACAGATTTCCCACACAAGGCCTTACAAGGGATTTCTCTGGATGATGTGACCCTCAGTTATGGCAAGCATGTCATCACTCACGATCTGCTTTTTACCCACTTTGGTTTGTCTGGCCCTGCTGCTCTGCGTATGTCCAGCTTTGTCAAGGATGGGGAGGTTCTCTCACTGGATGTTTTGCCTCAACTTTCTGAGAGCAACTTGGTGGCATTTCTAGAAGAAAATCGGGAAAAATCCTTGAAAAATGCTTTAAAAACTTTGCTTCCAGAACGCTTGGCAGAATTTTTTGTGCAAGGCTATCCTGAAAAAGTCAAACAACTGACTGAAAAGGAACGTGAACAACTTCTCCAGTCTATTAAGGCCCTCAAAATTCCTGTGACTGGCAAAATGTCCCTTGCCAAATCCTTTGTTACCAAAGGGGGCGTCAGTCTTAAGGAAATCAACCCTAAAACCCTTGAAAGTAAGCTGGTACCTGGCCTTCACTTTGCTGGCGAAGTCATGGATATCAATGCCCACACGGGTGGCTTTAATATCACTTCAGCCCTCTGTACCGGTTGGGTGGCAGGCTCAAATCAAATATATAAATAATTGAATGACTAAAATACAAAATAAGAAAGGAAGTCCTTTGGAACATATTATTTTACTAAGAGGTGTTACTCCTAATGGAAAAAATGCTATCCCGAAAATGTCTTATTTGGTAGATATTTTAACAGAAGCTGGTTTTCAACACGTTCGAACCTATATTCAAAGTGGGAATATCATTCTTGAAAGTGATTTAGATTTAGAAGAAATACGAGAATGTGTTCATACTCTGATAAAGGAAAAAATTGGGGCCGACTTAAAAATGGTTATCAAGAACAAAAGTGATTTTAAAAAAATTGTCCAAGAAAACCCGTTTGGAGAACACTATCTTTATGACCGTATACATGTGATTTTTTATCAAGAATCTATTCAAAGTCTCCCTTTAGAAAAATTGAAAATTGATTACGGTGAAGAAGAAATTTGTATCGGTAACCATTGTCTTTACCTCTATCTCCCTAGAACTGCTAAACAAAAGAAACTCCATACCAACTATCTTGAAAAGCTTTTTAATGTAGATTTGACCATGCGAAAACTAAATGTGGTAGAAAAATTATTAAGCAAATAGTGCTTGAATTTAGTAAAAATCGGAAGAATACTCCTCCGATTTTATTTTGTCTGAGTTTGGACATAATGAGCAATCACATCTGATGTGTACTGGGCTGTTCCAGGTCCAAATTTGTCAATGTTTTCCTTAAACTCTGGGTTATAAACGTAGCCTTTACCGATATAACCGAATACTTCAATAGTACAATCAAATCCATAAGTACGGATGGCTTGCAAGAGCTTGGCTGCTTGCTCTTGGTTTTCAGTTGCTGTTGCAGGCAAACCAGCTTGAAGATTTTGTGCCAAGGCTCGAAAGACTTGATTGAAGGCAGCCGTAGCTTCGTCTTCGTGACCTTTTTGGCGCTCGAGCGCTTGGTCCATCACATCTTGTCCATACTTCTCTACCGCCTCTTGGTGGTATTTTTGATGGTCTTGATAGTTAAATCCTGCGAATTTCTCTTGAATGCTCATTTCTCTTTCTCCTTTTTGTTCTTGAATGGTTTTTTGCAAGGTGGAAATCAAGGTATCCAGATGTTGCCTTTCTCGAGTCAAATAGTCCAACTGTCTAGTCAAGTGAGGCAATAAATCTGATTTATCTTCCTTTAATAGCTCTGCTATTTTTTCCAAAGAAAAACCTAGGTATTTGTAATAAAGAATAACCTGAAGGCGTTCCAAATCCTCCTGACTGTAGGTTCGATAGCCGTTTTCCGACTTTAAAGGAACCAAGAGCCCTATCTTGTCGTAGTGATGCAGGGTCTTGACAGAGACACCCGAAAGCTGGGCAGCTTCTTTTATATGGTACATGATTTCCTCCTTATACTCAATGAAAATCAAAGAGCAAACTAGGAAGCTAGCCGCAGGCTGTACTTGAGTACGGTAAGGCGACGCTGACGTGGTTTGAATTTGATTTTCGAAGAGTATTACATTGATAGTATAACCCCTCCCCCTAGGTCAGAGTCAAGCGTTTTTGCGAAATTTTTTACTTTATCATAACATGAAAATGGTTTTCTTGACAGACCTTAGAAAACATGATAGGATAGTCAAGTCTATCAATCAAAAGAAAGGCTCATTTTGAGTACTGATGAGGCTATTTGCCAAGGGCAGTAGCTTTTTCTTTTGTAATACTAATTTTAGGAGTTTAACTATGTCTGAAAAATCGCAATGGGGTTCTAAACTGGGCTTTATCCTAGCATCTGCTGGTTCAGCCATCGGACTTGGTGCCGTTTGGAAATTCCCCTACATGACTGCTGCTAATGGTGGAGGAGGCTTTTTACTTGTCTTTCTCATTTCCACTATTTTAATTGGTTTCCCCCTTTTGCTGGCTGAATTTGCTCTCGGCCGAAGTGCTGGTGTCTCAGCAATCAAAACCTTTGGAAAACTCGGCAAGAATAGCAAGTACAACTTTATCGGTTGGATTGGTGCCTTCGCCCTCTTTATCCTCTTATCTTTCTACAGTGTTATTGGAGGATGGATTTTAGTCTATCTAGGCATTGAGTTTGGAAAATTGTTCCAACTTAGCGGAACTGGTGATTATGCTCAATTATTTACTTCAATCATTTCAAATCCAGCCATTGCCCTAGGAGCTCAAGCGGCCTTTATCTTATTGAATATCTTTATTGTATCACGTGGGGTTCAAAAAGGGATTGAAAGAGCATCGAAAGTCATGATGCCCCTGCTCTTTATCATCTTTGTCGTCATCATCGGTCGTTCTCTCAGTTTGCCAAATGCCATGGAAGGGGTTCTTTACTTCCTCAAACCAGACTTTTCAAAACTGACCAGTGCTGGTCTCCTATATGCTCTGGGACAATCTTTCTTTGCCCTCTCACTAGGGGTTACAGCCATGCTGACCTATGCTTCTTACTTGGATAAGAAAACCAATCTGGTTCAGTCAGGGATTTCCATCGTAGCCATGAATATCTCGGTATCCATCATGGCAGGTCTAGCCATTTTCCCAGCCATGTCAGCCTTCAATATCCAGTCTGAAGGGGGACCAAGCTTGCTATTTATCGTCTTGCCTCAGCTCTTTGACAAGATGCCTTTTGGAACCATTTTCTACATCCTCTTCCTCCTGCTCTTCCTCTTTGCGACGGTCACTTCTTCCGTTGTTATGCTGGAAATCAATGTGGGTAATATCACCAATCAGGACAACAGTAAGCGTGCTAAATGGAGTGCTATTTTAGGAATCTTGACCTTTGTCTTTGGAATTCCTTCAGCCCTATCTTACGGTGTTATGGCGGATGTTCATATATTTGGGAAGACCTTCTTTGATGCTATGGACTTCTTGGTTTCTAATCTCCTCATGCCATTTGGTGCTCTCTGCCTTTCACTCTTTACAGGCTATATTTTTAAGAAGGCTCTTGCCATGGAGGAACTACACCTTGATGAACGAGCATGTAAACAGGGACTTTTCCAGGTCTGGCTCTTCCTTCTTCGTTTTATCATTCCTATCATCATCATCGTGGTCTTTATCGCCCAATTTATGTAATCAAAAAGGACTTGAGTAATGAACTCAGGCCCTTTCTTTTTTATGGATGACTAACAATCAATTCCAAACCTTGCCCTTCCAGAATCCAAGCTTCAACATCACTTGGTAGGATAAAGTGGCTGCCTTTTTGGATTGGATAGTTTTTTCCGTCAACAGTTAGCTGACCTTGACCAGCTAAGACACTGAATAAGGTGTAATCAGCTGTCTTCTCAAAATCAACTTTTCCAGTGATTTCCCACTTGTAAACTACAAAGAAATCATTAGATACAAGGAGAGTGGAACGCAAATCATCTGCTTTAACAGTTACAGGACGGCTATTGGCAGGCTCTCCAATGTTCAAAACATCGATAGATTTTTCAAGGTGAAGTTCACGCAAGTTACCATTATCATCCTTACGGTCAAAGTCATAGACACGGTAGGTTGTGTCACTAGACTGTTGGGTTTCAAGGATTAAAATACCTGCACCAATAGCATGCATGGTGCCACTTGGCACATAGAAGAAATCTCCAGCTTTAACTGGTACTTTTGTCAACAAAGCATCCCAATTCTTGTCCTCGATTTGCTGGCGGAGTTCTTCTTTTGACTTGGCATTGTGACCATAGATAATCTCTGAACCTTCATCCGCAGCGATGATGTACCAGCATTCTGTTTTTCCAAGTTCGCCTTCATGCTCGAGTCCGTAAGCATCGTCTGGATGAACTTGAACACTGAGCCAGTCGTTAGCATCCAGAATCTTAGTCAACAGTGGAAATACAGGTTCTGGACGATTGCCAAACAATTCACGGTGCTCTGCATATAAAGTAGCAAGATCTGTTCCCTCGTAGCAACCATTGGCAACTTTAGAGACACCATTTGGATGGGCTGAGATGGCCCAATATTCTCCGATTTTTTCACTTGGGATGTCGTATCCAAACTCATCACGTAGCTTGGTACCACCCCAGATTTTTTCTTGCATAACTGATTGTAAAAATAATGGTTCTGACATCTTATTCTCCTGTCTGATTTTTCTCCCCTCATTATAGCAAAAAGCCAGGTCTAATTGAACTCTTTTTCCTATTATATAAAGTAGAGAGAAGATTTTATAAAAATAGTGAACAAATGTGCTCTACTCAATACTTGCACCATTGCTGGCAATGACATCCTTGTACCAGTAGAAGGATTTCTTCTTGCTCCGTTTGAGACTTCCTTGACTCGCATTATCTCGATCCACATAGATAAAGCCATAGCGCTTGTTCATTTCGCCCGTTCCAGCTGAAACCAAATCGATACATCCCCAAGTCGTATAACCGAGCAAGTCAACCCCATCTTGGTAAATGGCATCTCGCATAGCCTTGATGTGGGCCTCTAAATAAGCAATTCGATAGTCATCCGCTACATAGCCATTTTCATCTGGCGTGTCTATAACACCGAGTCCATTTTCTACGATGAACATAGGTTTTTGGTAACGATCCCAGATGGCATTGAGGGTGATACGAAGTCCCAATGGGTCAATCTGCCAACCCCATTCAGAGGATTCCAGATAAGGATTTTTGATAGAGGCAAAGACATTTCCAGCGGTCATATTCCTCACTTCTGGATCACCTGAGGCTACTAGACTTGCATAGTAAGAGAAGGAAACAAAGTCAACAGTATTGTCCTTCAACAACTCTAAATCTTCTGCAGTCATTTGAATCTCGATTCGCTCACGCTCCCACTGCTTCTTGGCATAGTTTGGGTATTCCCCACGCGCTTGAACATCAATGAAGAAGTAACTCTTGCGGTCTTCCTCCATGGCTGCCCAGTAGTCTCTTGGATGGGCTGTGTTAGGATAGTATTGCCCTGCAGCCAACATACATCCCACCTTATTTTCTGGGTCAATTTCGTGGGCAATCTTTGTCGCAAGAGCTGAAGCTACCAACTCATAGTGTGCAGCCTGATATTTAACCAGTTCTTGATTTTCTCCTTCTTCAAAACAGAGCCCAGCTCCCATAAAGGGGGCATGGAGAATCATGTTGATTTCGTTGAAGGTAAGCCAATATTTGACCAAACCCTTATAGCGGGTAAAGAGTGTGCGACAAAGTTTTTCATAGAAGTCTAACATCCGACGATTGCGCCAACCACCGTACTCTGTAATCAAGTGCATAGGACAGTCGAAATGAGTGATAGTCACCAGAGGTTGGATACCATACTTGTGGCACTCCTTAAATAAATCCTCATAAAAGGCTAGACCAGCTTCATTTGGCACTGTTTCGTCGCCCTTAGGAAAAATCCGAGTCCAAGCAATGGATAGACGATAAGTCTTAAAGCCCATTTCCGCAAAAAGGGCAATATCTTCCTTGTAATGATGGTACATATCAATAGCTTGCTTGGCTGGGTAAAAATAGCCCTCCTCAAACGAAAACATCTTTTTCTGACCTGTGATAATGGCTTCACGATCTGGTCCAATGGGTACCACATCAACGTTAGCTAAACCACGCCCATCGAGATTATAAGCACCCTCACATTGATTAGCTGCCGTAGCACCACCCTAGAGGAAGCCCTCTGGAAATTGTAGTATTTCTGTCATCACTTTACCTCACTTGATTTGCTAGTTCTATTATACTAAAAAGGGGACAAAAAGTTTGGAACTATCTGGGTAATGATGTCCTGAGCTTGCTCAAATGTACGAAAAAAAGACTGAAACCAGTCTTCTTTTTAAATCAAAGCTGTAATAGCTGTCACTAGGCCAAAAACGATACCTGGTGCATTGGCAGCAGCAAGGGGAATATCTCTTTCCTTCTTAAAAAGACCGTAGTAAACCCAGAGACTACAGTTGATAGCTGCAACCAAGGGCTGGATGAAGTTCCCTTTTTGACCAGCTAGATTATTCATGATTTGTGGTAAATACGACACATACATCATAATGGACATGAAGGTCGCTACCCAACCCAAAATTTTCATTTGTTTTTCAGACATTTTCAAAACCTCTTTCATTTTTACTGAATCTTATTTTAAAATATTCTTTCAAAACAATCAAGTCTTTAAAACTTTTGTTATAAAGATATAAACTATCACAATCTTGTTATAAGAAAGAGGGAACAGAAAAAAGACCGAATTGCTCCGTTCTGTTTACTCAATCAAATATTAGAAAATGAATACTCCTTTTCAATGAATCGATTGATTGATGGTAAATAAGCCGTTAGAAATTATTGACAGTATCGAAATTTTCTAGTAAAATGAATTTTGTTAATACCTAAATGGTGTGTAGTTTTCTATCAACATAGTCAGGAGAAAAGGAACTTATGCTAAAAAAATTTAATGAATTGTCACTGAAAGATAAGGCTTATCTAATTGGCGGTTTGAGCTTATTAGTCATTGTGATCTCATTTGGTCTACTCAATCGTCAAACAGTAACTGTCAGTCTTGTCTTTACACAACTATCTGCTCCCTTGATTTTGGTGATTTTTACTTGTCTAGTAATCGGGATCATTGCTGGTAGTGCTATTGGTATTAGCTATCACCATAACAAGACTCAAGATCTGAGAAGCCGCATTGCTGAAGCAGAAGCGACTATCAATATAAAAGACAGGGAGCTTGTCCAGTACGAGGAACAGGTGCAACAATTAAAACAGGAAACCAAACAATAAGTGTAGAAATCATAACCACCCGTGAAAACGGGTGGTTTTTTGTCTCGCACCTAACGGAGCGAGACGGACTGAAAGTCGCATAAATACAAAAAAGATCGAATTGCTCCGATCTTTTTAAGTTTCACTCCAAGAATGTTTAGATAAAAAATTTGATAATAGAATTACCTACTTCATACGATAAAAATCAATCACTAGACCAGCAGGCCCTTTAACTAATAAGGACTCTGTTCCCCAATCGGTTACAGTTGGTCCGTTTAAAACCTGGATACCAAGTTCTTTCAACCGTTGGTAATTCTGGTCTACATCCTCAACCTCGATATGAAGAATGATTCCTGACTGAAAATCTTCCAAAGGAATCAAATGATTTTGGGACAACATCAGACAGTGACTGCCAATCGTAAACTGAGCAAAACTGTCATCAACATAATCGGGCTTTTTATCCAAAATACGCTCCAAGTCAGCACAGACTTGGGGAACATCTGAAACGATAATATCTAATTGATTTAAATTCATTTACTATCCTCCATAAAAAGACCGGATTGCTCCGATCTTTTTAAGTTTCGCTCTAAGAAAATCAAAGAATAAACAAGGCATCGAACCGCAGGCAGTACTGAAGTACGGCAAGGTGAAGATAACACAGTTTAAATTTGATTTTCGACGAGAGGAATTATTTAATTGCGCGTGATTGCAATCCTTCTTCTTCCAAGAAGAGGCGGAATGGTACGAGTTCTTCTGCTTCGTATTTTTCCTTGAAGTCTTTGATTGCTTCTTCTGAGTGAAGTTTTGGATCCAATTCAAGTACTTCTACTGGAAGTGGACGGTGTGGAGTGATGCGAGCATCGATCACAACAGTTTTACCTTCTTTGTTGAGTTTAACAGCTTCTGCAACAACTGCATCGATGTCTTCGATACGGTCAACTGTAAATCCTACAGCACCTTGAGCTTCAGCGATTTTCGCATAGTCAGCATTAGGGAAGTCACAACCAAACAAGTGTTTGTTTGTGTCTTCGTATTTGTCCTTGATGAAGGCATATTTACCATTTGAGAAGACAACGTTGATAACTGGAAGGTCGTATTGAACGTTTGTGATAACGTCTGGGTAGCACATGTTGAATGCACCGTCACCCATGATGTTCCATACTTGGCGATCTGGATTGTCTTTCTTAGCAGCGATACCACCAGGAAGGGCAATACCCATTGTCGCAAAGAGTGGAGATGTACGCCACATGTTCTTAGGTGTCATGTGAAGGTGACGAGTAGATGTTTGAGTAGTGTCACCTACGTCGATTGAGTAGATAGCGTCTTGATCAGCATGTTTGTTGATTGCATTGTAAACTTGATACAATTGCAATTCACCCTCAGTTTTACCTTCGATTTTGTTCATGTAATCACGCCAGTTTTGGTTGTTCTTAACGTTTGCACGCCACCATGGAGTAGATTCAACTGGGTTCACTTTGTCAAGGATAGCTTTAGCTGCTTGACCTGCATCACCAAGGATTGAAGCGTCAAGGGCGTGACGTTTACCAAGTTTGTAAGGGTCGATATCGACTTGGATGAATTTTTCAGTATTCTTGAATGCTTGGTAAACTTCAGCAAATGGGAAGTTTGAACCAAGGAAAAGAACTGTGTCTGCTTCAAAGACCACTTCGTTGGCTGGCTTCCAACCAACACGGTAAGCAGAACCTGTCAAACCTTCATAGTTCCATTCAAAGGCTTCAAAGTTTTTACCAGTTGTGATGATTGGTGCTTTGATTTTACGTGACAATTCAGTAATCACTTCACCAGCTTTAACACCACCGTAACCAGCATAGATAACTGGACGTTCAGCATTGTTCAAGATTTCAACAGCTTTGTCGATTTCAACTTCGTTCAAAGCAGGAGCGATGAATGAACGTTCGTATGAACCTGAACCGTAGTATGAATTTTCGTCGATTTCTTGGAAACCGAAGTTTACTGGGATTTCAACAACAGCTGGACCTTTTTTAGAAACTGCAGCACGGCAAGCTTCGTCGATTACTTTTGGCAATTGCTCAGCGTAAGCTACACGTTTGTTGTATACAGCGATACCGTTGTACATTGGGTTTTGGTTCAATTCTTGGAAAGCATCCATGTTGAGTTCGTTAACTGGACGTGATCCAAGGATTGCTAGGAATGGAGTGTTATCCATAGCTGCATCGTAAACACCGTTAATCAAGTGAGTCGCACCTGGACCACCTGAACCAACTGCAACCCCGATTGAGCCGCCGAATTTAGCTTGCATAACCGCTGCAAGAGCACCTGTTTCTTCGTGACGAACTTGCAAGAAGCGGATATCTTTGTCTTCAGCCAAAGCATCCATCAATGAGCTGAGTGTTCCTGATGGGATACCGTAGATTGTGTCTACGCCCCATGTTTTCAATACATTAAGCATTGCTGCAGATGCAGTAATTTTCCCTTGAGTCATAATGATAACTCTCCTTCAAATATTTTTAAATCTACTAAAAAAGGTTTCATATAGTTTTTGAAAACGTTTCAGTAAATTTTTACAATACTAATTTATCACATTTATTTTGACTTTACTAAGAATCTGCTCAGAAGTTTTTATTCTCTATTACAGTACAGTTTGAAAACGTTTTTAGCTTCTGTTTTATAATACTCAATGAAAATCAAAGAGCAAACTAGGAAGCTCGCCACAGGTTGCTCAAAGCACAGCTTTGAGGTTGCAGACAAAGCTGACGTGGTTGGAAGAGATTTTTGAAGAGTATAAAAAGCGAGCAAGCCCGCTTTTAGTCTATTTTACTAAAGTTTAGTAAGAGTGAACTGGTCAGAACGGATACAGAACTAAAGGCCATGGCTAGACCTGCCAGTTCTGGGTTGAGAGCCAGTCCAACACCTGAAAAGACTCCTGCTGCAATCGGAATTCCGGCGACATTGTAGATAAAGGCCCAGAAAAGATTGAGCAGAATTCGATTAAAGGTTTTCTTACTCATGTCAAAAGCACGAACCACTCCTAGGAGGTTATTAGTTGTCAACACCAAATCTGCTGACTCGATGGCAATATCTGTTCCAGCTCCCATAGCAATCCCCACATCTGCTACACTAAGGGCAGGAGCGTCATTGATACCATCCCCAACAAAGGCTACTTTGCCAGACGCTTGTAGTTTATGGATTTCATGAGCTTTTTCCTCTGGCAAGACACCTGCAATGACCTCTTCGATTCCGATCTGATCGGCAATGGCACGCGCCACACCAGCATTGTCTCCTGTCAGCATGACTGTTTTAAGACCTCGTTTTTTCAACTGACTGATGGCAAGCTTAGCATTTTCCTTAGGAATATCTTGCAGAGCAAGCAAGCCTTTGATTTCATTCTCAACAGCCAAGAACACAACTGTCTTAGCTTCTTTTTCCAGTTGTTCTAGTTTTTCCTGATAAGTGCTAGAAATATCCATGCCATCCAGCATTTTAGCATTTCCAAGCAAAACTTGTTTTCCATTGATTTGCCCTGAAACACCTTTTCCGTGCAAGGCTTGGAAATTTTCCACAGTGTGAAGCTCAAGTCCAGTTTCAGTCGCTCGCTTAACAATAGCCTCAGCCAATGGGTGTTGAGAAGCTTCTTCCAAGGAAGCTGCCAATCCAAGCACTTCTACTTCGTCGCCGATGATATCTGTGACCACAGGTTTCCCTTCCGTCAAAGTTCCTGTCTTATCAAAAACAATAGTTTGGACTTTCTGGATTTCCTGTAGAACCGTTCCATTTTTGAGGAGAACTCCCATCTTGGCACTGCGACCTGTCCCCACCATAAGGGCTGTCGGTGTTGCAAGTCCCAATGCACAAGGGCAGGCAATAATCAGAACTGCTACTCCATAGAGAAGCGAAGACACAAAGCTCGCTCCAAGCACAACTACACTATCCCTGAGCAAGACGAACCAAACCCAAAAGGTCACAATCCCTAAAATGACAACTGCTGGAACAAAAATCCCTGAAATTTTATCCGTCAAGTCCTGAATCGGCGCACGACTTGTCTGAGCTTTCTTCACAAAATCCACAATCTGAGCCAAAACAGTCTCTGAACCAACTTTTTCTGCTCTAAAAACAAGTGTTCCACTATTATTGATGGTTGAACCAATGACGGTATCTCCAACTGTCTTGTCCACAGGCAGACTCTCACCTGTCACCATAGACTCATCAATACTAGAGATACCTTCTACTACGACACCATCAACCGCAATCTTTTCACCGGGACGCACTCGAATCAGGTCACCTACCTTGACTTGCTCCAAAGGGACTTGAACATAGTTATCCTCACGCAAGACTTCTGCAGTTTTAGCCTGCAAGTCAAGTAATTTCTCCACAGCTTGGGAAGTATTTTTCCGCATTTTCTCCTCAAAAACGGCTCCCATAAGAACGAAGAAGAAGATAAATGCAGCACTTTCAAAGTAAACGGGGAGACCAGCGAAGAGGGCAACTAAGCTATAGAAATAGGCCACTAGGGTTCCCAGAGCAACCAAGGTATCCATGTTGGCATTGTGCTTTTTAAAACTAGCCCAAGCACTTTGGATATAAGGACCACCTGCTACTAGCATAATCGGTGTTGTGGCTAAAAAGGTGCCCCAACGCATGACTTGGTGACTAATTCCTCCTGTCGACATCCCAATCATGAGGATCACAAGAGGCACAGTAAAGATACTAGTAATCCAAAAACGCTGTAAAAGTGATAGAGATTTTCGAGTCTTCTCAACGACTGTATAGCTTCCCTTTTGCATCTTCATGCCACAAGAAAATTCATGTTGGCCTAATTCTTGAGGTGTAAAACGAATGACTTTCTCCTCGTCTACGCCGATTGGTTCCAAGATGCCTTCTTCTTCAAACAGAATTTCCTTATAACAGTTTGAAGGTGTCACACGGTGAAAGGTGATCTCAGCAGGAACTCCTTTTTGCAGTTGAATGTGGGCTGGATGGTAGCCTTTGTCTGCCGTGATACGGATTTTTTGAACACCATTTTCAAGACTTGCTTTTACAATTTCAGTCATATCATTCTCCTATTCTACAATCATCTTGCCGTGCATCATATTCATGCCACAAGAGAAACCATACTCTCCAGCCTGCTCAGGCGTGATTTCCACTACATACTCTTCACCCATTGGCAGGTCCGCATGTACACCAAAATCTGGAAAAACAATTTGGTCCAGACAGGGTGAAGGATCCTTACGGTCAAAGACAATGCGGGCTGGCACTGATTTCTTGAGGATAATCAACTCAGGCGTATAGCCCCCCATGACTTCCACTCGAATCTCTTGGTAGCCGTTTTTTTGCTGGGCTTTTTGTCCAGATTTTTCAGGCTTTTTGAAAAACCAAAACAAGATAAACGCGATAAGGGCAATACAAACAATGGTTACAATACTATTTAACATGACGTCTCCTTTACATACAATTACATCTTACTTCTGTTACAGCACTTGATTTCTTCTTAGAAATCACAGCTTCTAAGTCTTCCAAGTCAGCCAGAGTAAAATCACATTCAGCAATCAAATCAGCTAACAAGTTCTTAATCCTACGAGAACAAACCTTGTCCTTGATATCTTGGACAAGCAAATCTCGACTTTGGTCCAAAGTTAAAAGGGCTGAATAGACAAAGGACTTGCCTTCTTTTTTCCGAGTCAAACACTCTTTATCAACCAAACGAGCCAAAAGAGTTTGAATGGTCGACTTGGACCAGTCGAACCGCTCCGCCAGAACCCTAATCAAATCTGAACTAGTCTGCTCTCCTTGCATCCAAATAATCTTCATGACCTGCCATTCTGCATCTGAAATCTGCATTAGCACACCTCCAAAATCTACATTTGTCAATTACAATTATCAGTATACCCTTAAAATCTACATTTGTCAATTATAAAAAATTAAATCTTTAACTTTTTTTAATCTTCATTACAAAATTGATTAATACTCAATAAAAATCAAAGAGCAAACTAGAAAGCTAGGCGCAGACAGTACTTTAGTACGGCAAGACGAAGCTGACGTGGTTTGAAGAGATTTTTGAAGAGTATAAAACACAAACAAAAACCTCCACATCAAGTGGAGGCAATCTCTTTTATCAATACAATTTTAAGTCGCGTGGGTCAACTGGGAAGGTTGGGTTGTATGGGTTATGACGAAGTTTAAAGTGTTTAACATCTTCAATAGTCTGAGTTCCAGACAACTGCATGACTGTCTTCAATTCCGCATTCAAGTGTTCAAAGACTTGACGCACACCAACACTACCGCCGAGAGCCAAGCCATAGATAACCGGGCGGCCAATAGCTACCAAGTCTGCTCCTGAAGCCAAGGCTTTAAAGACGTGTTGGCCACGACGAATACCAGAGTCAAAGACAATTGGTACGCGTTTGTCAACTGCTTCTGCTACTTCTTGAAGTGAGTCAAAGGCAGCTGGCCCACCGTCGATTTGACGGCCACCATGGTTGGTTACCCAGATACCAGAAGCTCCAGCAGCAAGCGAACGTTCAACGTCCTCACGGCATTGTGGCCCCTTGACATAAACAGGAAGTCCTGAGTATTCAGCGATAAATTCTACATCTCGTGGAGATAGGCGCTGTTTAGCTGATTTGTAAACAAAGTCCATTGATTTACCAGCACCTTCTGGCAGGTATTCTTCAACAATCGGCATACCAACTGGGAAGACAAAACCATTACGCTTATCAACCTCACGATTGCCCCCTACCGTAGCATCTGCAGTCAAGACAATCGCTTTGTAGCCTTCAGCCTTCACACGGTCCATAATGTGGCGGTTGATTCCATCATCTTTACTAAAGTAAAATTGGAACCAGTGAGGTGTCCCTTGAAGGGCTTCTGTAATTTCTGGAAGGTCTACAGTAGAGTAAGAGCTAGTTGTGTAAAGAGAACCAAACTCATGCACACCACGCGCAGTCGCCACTTCACCCTGTTCGTTTGCTAATTTATGAGCTGCAACAGGCGCCATAATGATTGGTGAAGACAATTTTTCACCTGCAAATTCAATCTCTGTACTTGGATTTTCAACATCACAAAGCGTATGCGGAACGATGAGTTTGTGGTTAAAGGCACGAATATTCTCACGTAAAGTGAAAGTATCTTCCGCCCCACTAGCGATATAGCCAAATGCTGCTTTAGGAATAACTTGTTGCGCCATTGGCTCCAAATCATAGGTATTGATGAAATCTACATGACCTTCTGCATTGCTTGTTTTGTATGACATAAAATGCCCTCCTTAATAAGTAAGCGTTTACTTTGTATATTACAAAAAATATTCTAACTCTTTTTTCAAAATTTTTCAAATATTTTGTTTGGAAATTTCATACTTTCAATCATTTTACAGCGATAATTAAAAATGATGAACTTTCTTAAGTTATGGAAATTCAAATAATCTTTTCATTTTCTAATACTTTATCATCAAATTGTTCAGCTAGTATAGTTGCTGAGTGATAAAGTTCCTTTGCTTTATTTTTATCATTTTCAAAATAAAGATAGCACTTAGCTTCAAATACTGAAATTCCAGGTTTATAGACTTGCAACGTTGTTACTGATAAAATTTCATTCATCTTTTTACTAGAGATATCATATGTTTATAGTCATTATGAACAACATAAACAACCGCTATGGCACAAAGAACTGATAGTAGCTCTACATTATACATTTCATCACTAACTAATTGCTGTTTCAACAACTTAATCCGAAAATCATCTAATGCTCTCTTCTATAAATCAAGTCTTGACATTGCATAGCAAAATAATCAATTAATAGTAAATCATTGAATGTGTAAACTTGCTTTAGTGTTACTTGCTTAAAATAATCATCAAAAATATCTTCAGCGAAACTACCTGTCCCTGTTCTTATCAAGTCTAATATTCTTTCAATCAAGTCTAGACTCAGCAACTCTTCCTCAGGAAGAGCTAGTTCTTTATTTTCAAGAAAAGTATCTATCGGAACTTCTAATCGCTTAGATAAATATTGTAACTTAGTAATTGTTGGCAAGGATTGCCCAAGCTCAGTACGCATCAGCTGTTTGATTATTAAGTCAGCTTCTGTCCACAGACCTCTTCTCTCATCAATTTGTGACGTTCACGTTCCTGTCTTACTCTATGACCAATTTCAGTTTTAATATCTGTTGTCATTCTTACCTCTTAACCACAATCCATAAATTAACATACTTTTAATTCTTCGGCTAAAAATTAACAATAATTCTTTTTCAAATCCGTCATATTATTTTCTAAAACTTGGATGTCTTGGCTGACTTTGAGAATGACAATGCTGCCTTGAATACTGGAGATGACTTGACGGGCCTGCAACTGCGCCCGCTCTTCTGACCAGTCAGCATGCAGGTCTTGCAAGAGGCTGGCTAACTTCTCTGTCCATTGGGTCATAAAATCATTGAGAGGACAGCGGAAGTTCTCATCTTCTGTGGACAATTCCACAATCAGATTACCAATTGGGCAACCATAAAAGACCGTCTGACTTTCATGAAATTGACAAACCCAGTCAATCATATCCGAAAACTTGTCACTGTCAGACTTGTCTGCTTCAAAAATATCTTCAAAAAGCTCTTTTCGCCAATTTGCTAAAATATCTTGAATGACCGTCAAACCAATTTCCTTCTTAGATTTGAAATAATAATAAAGCTGTCCCTTGCCAACATCAGCTGCCTCCATGATGTCACTGATGGAGGTGGCCACATAACCCTTCTGATAAATCAATTCCTCAGCACTTTGTAAAATACGCTCTTTAACGCTCATCTACTCACCTCTCTTTTTTCCTATTATAGCAGATTCAGAGTCTGAGACCAAACAATTGAAACCACCTCCTTTTGCCACTGTTTTATCATTAAAATTTTTTGTTCTGAGCAAATTAATTTACAAATTCAATTTTAGATGTTATTATAATTGTACCGAACGGTCAGTATGTAACTAAAACTACCATTTGGAAAATCATCAAACTAACAGTCTAAATTCCTATTGGCTGTTATTCAAATCATATTAGGAGGAACCTCATGTTCAATCAGAAAAATGTCGCATTTGTTATCACAGACCCGCAAGTTGAATTCTTAAAATCTACTGGTAAAGGATTCGGAGCAACTAAAGATGTTCTTGAAAAAGTTAATACTATTGAAAATCTGACAAAGCTTTTAGCTCTTGCTAAAGAGCGTGGCTACAAGCGTTTTATCTCACCGCACTACTTCTATCCACACGATCACAAGTGGCAATTTAAAGCTGCTGGTGAAACGATGATGATTGAAAACGAAATGTTTTGGCGTGATAGCCAGTATTCAGCAATTCCAGAAGGCTCTGGAGCAGATATGATTGAAGAGATTAAACCATTTTTGGATGAAGATACTATTGTTGTCAACGGACATAAAATCTTTGGCCCAGAAAGCAACGACCTTAACCTTCAACTCCGCAAAAATGGTATCGACACCGTCATCTTGGCTGGTATGAATGCTAATCTCTGCGTGGATTCACACATGCGTGAACTCATAGAATTAGGCTACAATGTCATTGTTGTTAACGATGCTGTCGGTGCTCCAGGTGAAGAAGCCTACCAAGCTGCACTAACAAACTACGGCTACATTGCCAACCAAGTTTTGACAACTGAGGAAGTTATCGCTCAACTTTAGTATTAAATCATGACCACCCGTCAAACGGGTGGTTTGTCCCAGGGCTATAAGCCCAAATTACCAGCCAGCGCCTAAAGACGCTGGCTTTCACTTTGTTCAA
>NZ_NCVG01000006.1:0-602 GCF_002096835.1 Streptococcus mitis
TCTGGAATTTTAATTCCTTTGGTGTAATCCTCTGGCGTTAACGGAGTATTCGTTACTGGCGTTTCAATTTCCTTAACTGGAGTTACATTAACTGGAATGTCAACAGTAATCACTTTTCCATTTGGTAATTCAACTGTTACCTTAACTGGATCTTTCTTACCTGGAGTTGTTAAGTCTGGAATGTTCTCAACATTTGTGACCTTGCCACCTTCTGGAATCGTGATTCCTTTTGTATAATCCTCTGGCGTTAACGGAGTATTCGTTACTGGCGTTTCAATTTCATTAACTGGAGTTACATTAACTGGAACGTCAACAGTAATCACTTTTCCATTTGGTAATTCTACAGTGACTTTAACTGGATCTTTCTCACCTGGAGTTGTCAAGTCTGGAATATTTTCTACATTGGTTACTTTTCCACCTTCTGGAACTTTAACAAATTTAGCAATATCCTCTTTTGTTAAAGGTGTATTCGTTACTGGCGTTTCAATTGGTGTTGGTTTAGCTTCTACCACCTTAATCGTTGCCGGAACTTCAACTAATACATTTCCATTTTTATCTTTTACAACAACCGTTACTGGTTTATCCCCAACAGTTGTTGCATC
>NZ_NCVG01000017.1:0-72832 GCF_002096835.1 Streptococcus mitis
GCTTCTCTCAAGTGACAACTATATTAGTATATCACAGTCGCTTTCGCTTGTCAACACTTTTTTGAAACTTTTTTAAACTTTTTTTCATCAAGTGTCTCAACCGCAACATACCATAGTCCGTACGGGATTCGAACCCGTGTTACCGCCGTGAAAAGGCGGTGTCTTAACCCCTTGACCAACGGACCTGAGTTGTTATTTTCAACTCTTACTATTATACAGACTTTTTCTGACTTGTCAACACCTTTTTTAAACTTTTTTATTTTTTGCATGGCTTCCTAGTGTGTACGGATATCAAACTCCTTAAACACAATACGTAAGTCTCTTAATACTCTTTGACGCCCTCGGAAGCGTTCATGTCTTAAGACGCGTTCTAACTCTTCTTGTTTGTCTTTACTTTGTTTGTTTCTATAATCTCTTAGTGTCTCATGAAAGAGATAATACTCATCTAGCCAGAGTCCTCCCTCACTTATACGATGACTAATCTCACCTACTTCTTCATAAGGTTCTTTATCATATCTCCGTTTTTGACTTTCTTGTTTACGGAGATAATCTAGAATCCGATTCCGGAACTTAGTTTTGAAATATTTCCTTAAACGAGGGATATCTTCTACTAATCCCTCTTCTTTACTAATCAATTCATGTAAGCAGATCATTCCCTCTTGATCCCAGTCCGATAACTCCCATAAATGAAGGTGATATTCCTTTCTACACTTGTATACAATTCCTTGGACTTCTTCATACAATTCTTTAAACATAATGTTCCCCTTTCTAGATACAGTCTAACAGATTCAAAAACACTTTTGGCACATTTCATCCATTCTGCACCCTTTAGCTCCTCAACTGAACAAAAAAGAGAGGACATGCCTCTCTCAGGGTTATTTTTCGTCATTCATTTTTGACTTCACTTCATCATAGGATAGTGCATGAGATTCCTCTTCTACTGCTTCAGGCATCTTTCCTGTTTCGTAAAGAGCTTTAATTTGTGTACTATCCAATGTTTCGTATTTCAATAATGCTTCTGCAATCAACTTGTGAGTTTCACGATTTGACTGAATAATTTCAGCAGCTTTATTTCGTGCTTCATTCAATAATGAACGAACCTCTTCGTCAATTTCATAAGCTGTTTGTTCTGAGATTGATTTTTGAGGGCTCTGTGCACCAAACATAGCATGATTGCCCTCATATTGAACTGGACCTAGTTTTTCACTCATACCGTACTCTGTAACCATTGCACGCGCCATTTGTGTCGCCTGTTCAAAGTCATTTGAAGCTCCTGTAGTTTGGACATTAAAGATAATTTCTTCGGCTACACGTCCACCCATTAAACCAGCCAATTGCTCTTTCATATCTTCTTTAGATAGAAGCATTTGATCCTCTTTAGGAAGTGCAATCATATAACCACCTGCACGGCCGCGTGGTACGATAGTAACTTTATGAACAACACGAGCATTCGACAAGACTAGACCAACAATGGTATGTCCTGCCTCATGATAGGCAACCAATTCACGTTCTTTTTGTGAAACTGTCTTATCTTTCTTAGAAGGACCAGCAATCACTCTATCTTCTGCTTCATCAATATCTGAGGCATCAATTATCGATTTATTGCGACGAGCAGCGACTAAAGCAGCTTCATTCAATACATTCTCTAAATCAGCACCAACAAAACCTGGAGTTTGTTGAGCAACTAATTTCAAATCTACATCTTCTGCTAAAGGCTTGTTCTTAGCATGAACTTTCAAGATTGCTTCACGACCTTTAACATCAGGACGACCAACCAATACTTTTCTATCAAAACGTCCTGGACGCAAAAGGGCAGGATCAAGTACATCTGAACGGTTTGTCGCAGCGATAACGATAATCCCTTCATTTCCCTCAAAACCGTCCATCTCAATCAAGAGTTGGTTCAAGGTTTGTTCACGTTCGTCATTACCTCCGCCAAGACCGACTCCACGTTGACGTCCAACAGCATCAATTTCATCGATAAAGATAATAGCTGGTGCTGCTTTTTTGGCATCTTCAAAAAGAGAACGAACACGACTAGCTCCAACTCCGACAAACATTTCTACAAAGTCAGAACCTGAGATACTAAAGAATGGAACACCTGCTTCTCCGGCGACTGCCTTAGCAAGTAACGTCTTACCTGTTCCCGGAGGTCCCTCCAAAAGAACACCTGCTGGAATACGAGCTCCAAGTTTTGTAAATCGTTTTGGATCTTTTAAAAATTCAACAACTTCAACTAGTTCTTGTTTTTCTTCCTCAGCTCCAGCCACATCTGAAAATCTTACTTTAATATCTTCTTTATTTGCAGCTTTAGCCTTACTACGTCCAAAACTCATCGGGTTACGGCTATTATTTCCTCCCATATTTCCCATCATAGAGAATAGGAAGAAGAATAGAATACCGAATGGTACAATGGATACAAGAATATTAATCCACATACCACTCGAACTTTCATGCTTAATAGTTACTTCCGCTTTATGGTCAGAAGCAAGCTTTTGCAATTCTGATACTGTAGTATCTGAAGGAAGAATAATACTTGAAAATTTCTCTACTGTTGTAGCAGAAGGAGAAAAGAACTGAATGCCTGTTTCTTCTTTACTTGTTTTAGGATTTTTATAAACACCTGAAACCTCGATAACACTGCCATTTGGTTGGTAAGTCAATTCTTTTACATTGTCATCGGTAATTTCTTTTACCAATTCTGTATAATTAATTTGCTCACTTTTCCCTGCAACACTACCTGTACTAAAATACTGGTAAGCTGTAACTAGGAAAAAAATAAGTAATAACCATAGAAAAGGATTTTTAATTAAACCATTATTTTGTTTTTTCATTAAAAATTGTTCTTTCTAATTTGAATACACTTCTTCTTTCAATACTCCAACATAAGGAAGGTTACGATAGTTTTCTTTGTAGTCTAAACCATAACCTACTACAAACTCATTTGGGATAGTAAAGCAAGTATAGTCTGCCTCAATTTCTACAACACGTCCCTCTGGTTTATCCAATAAGGTTGCAATCTTAACAGAAGCTGCTTCCCTTGCAATAAACATATCTCGCAAATTCTTCAAAGTTTGACCTGTATCAATGATATCTTCTACAAATAGAACATGTCTTCCTTTAATATCTTGAGTTACATCTTGCTTGATATTGATGACACCACTACTTGCTGTTCCACCATGGTAGCTAGAAACCATCATGAAGTCCATTTCAATATGTGTATCAATATGTTTAACCAATTCAGCCATAAAAGGAATAGATCCTTTTAAAATCCCAACTAAAATTGGATTTTTTCCTGCATAGTCCTTGGTTAATTGAGCACCTAATTTTTTAGCCGCTTCTGTAATTTCATCGTGTGAAACGAGGATTTTTTTAATATCGTTTTCTAACATTTTTTTACCTATCTATTTTTTCTATATAAAGTACAGTGTTCATTATATCATTTTTCGTGTTTTTACTCAAATTACTGGTCGCAATTCCCAAAATTGAGACAATTTCACCAAATTGCTCAATAATCAGAGCTGATTTTCGCTTTTCCATAGGGATTTTCAAATCAATAAAGAGACGTCTGAGTTTTTTTCTATGCCCATTTTGAATCAAAAAATCTCCTGTTTTTCGATGACGAATGTGTATAGATGTTTCCCGTGAAACAGGTACCTGCTGAATTAATTCACCTTCTAAAGGAAGTCCAAAGGAAAATAAATGACCTTGGTAAGATACCTGATTTTGATAGTGTAACACAAGTTCATCTTCCTTTTCATCAGCCTGCGGACTGATTTTACAAATCCGAAACTGTTGATACTCTTTTACTAATTCATAACCATTTTTAAGAGGATGACGATACTGGCTTTTAGTTTTTAAAATTTGTCTAACTTCTTCAAACTGAGCTTTTGTAAGATTCAAATCTGGAAAACGATTCAGATAAGTTTGAAGTAAAACTCTTTGTGTCGACTCAGAGTAAGACAATAGCTGATCTAAATTTTCTACATCAATATTCTTTGATAATTCAGCTATAGCTAAGTCATAATCTAAAATTTCATTACCGATACTTAAGATTGCATCTCTAAATCTAGGATTTTCTTTTTCTAAATCTGGTAAATAAGAATTTCGAATACGATTGCGAAAATAATGATTTTCCTGATTTGATGTATCTTCAAAGTGAAAAATTGGTGGAAAGTCTTTTTTCTGAAAATGCAAGAAGGGACGAATGATTTCTATCTCTCCGACTACTTGCTTCTCCTTAATTCCTGATAGATAGCGCAAACGAGTTCCTCGAATCAAGCGCATTAAAATCGTTTCCACCTGATCATCAGCATGGTGGGCAGTGGCTAAAGCTGTCGCACCTGTCTTTTTCATGACCTCTTGAAAAAAATCATAACGAAAATGTCGAGCACGCGCTTCTGAAAATTCACCTAAAAAATTACTGATATAAATAGGAAGCTCTGCTTCAGCAGCTAACTTCCTTAATTCCTGTTCTTCCCAATCTGATTCTACTCTCTGATTATGATTCACATGAGCTAGAATCAATTCAATTTCTAACTCTTTTTGATAAGTAGATAATACCTTAAATAGAAACATAGAATCTAACCCACCAGAAAGAGCTAGCACCACCTTAGTATGCTTTTTGAAATATCCCTTCTTGAGAAAATGATTTAAAAAATCTTGTTCCCTCATTTTAGAACCTCATAAACATCCTTGGCTATCTGAGAAATTGTATCATAATCAGAATTCTTAGTGAAAATAGAAAGAATAAATGGAGAATCTGCATAGACAACACCTGTATCATGCTTAAATTCATCCGCATCTCCAATTTTATGAGCTACTTTAACAGAAACACCTTTGGCAATTCTCTCATTATCAAAATCTGTTTTAGTCAAAGACTCCAATACAAATCCATTTTGATTATAAATGGCTTCCATAACCTTCCCAGCCATTTTAGAAGAAATCAATTTTTCATTTAAATCCCAATCATCTCCCATAATAGCAGACATCTTGGATTTGAATGTGGCATCAGATTGGTTTGAAATGTAATATCCCAATAGATTATGAGCTACATTATCAGATTCTTTTGATACTTTCGTAATTAAATCCTTTAGAGAGTATTCTTTATTATCCTCTTTTTTAGGAAGACTACCACTTCCCTCTGGTTTATAAGAACCTGGAAAATCATTGACTACAGATACATATTTTACAGTCGTGTCTAACTGATAAAGACCCTCATTTATTTTTTCTTGCGTATAATAAAGATAAGGTAGTTTTAAAACACTAGCTGCATACATCTTTTCATCTTGATTGATACCAGCTTCTTTTCCAGTAGTCAGTTGCTTAACATAAATAGAGAATGATTCCTTCTGATATTTTTCAGATAACATTTCTTGGACTTTACTTATCCGATTATCTTCTTCAGAAGTTGATTCTTTAGCTACCCATCCAGCCTGATCAATATGTAGAAATTCTCTTCCTTCTACAAACATGGTCTTATCGATTGATACCTGAGAATAAGCTGATAAGGATGATTTCACTTCTTTTAAGTCATAAGGACTATTGTACAGTTTAAAATCAGATTCTAACCATACTTTTTTTATTGTAGGAGTTACCTCTGATTGATCATATAAAAATCGTTTGTCCGCAGCTATAAATTGGTGGTTGGATAACTTAAATACTGGAATTCCCTGTTTATTTAAGCGCCACTCGGTTATTTGGAAACTTGTTTTTGGAGTTAATTTTCCAGATTCCACTACTAAATCTTCATTCGCATAGATAGGAACTTCTCCATAAACCATAGGAGAACTTAATTTTTCTCTAAAATAAATACCAAAGTCAGATTGTGAAAGGTAATAAATTTCTTTCGAAGTATAGACGACTTCTTTTTCTGTGCTAACGACTTTTGAGATGGTCAAAAAACTCGGTAGCAACAAAATAATTAAGAATTTACGCATTCTTCCTTTCCTTTTCTTCTTGTAAACGCAATAATTGATTTTTTTCAGCCAACTCTTCCAGCTTTTCATCCGATAGACTCAAAAATTGCTCTATTACATCTAATAAATTTTCCATTTCATCACCTTGGAAGCAAGTCAGGAATCGTATAAACGGCTTCCCGATTCTTAGAATAATAATATTTTGCACGCATGTATTTAGCAGCGTAATCTTCATCTTTCAACTTTGTGGCAAAAGCTGTTTCCTTCTCCTTTTCCTCACTCAAGGTTTGATACTGAGTTTGCAAGTCTGATAACTGTTGACGTCTTTGGAGTAATTGATAATAGCTTTGAGCAAGATTATAAGTTGGTAAAATGAACAATAAAATCATCAAAATAAGAATCCAACCCATGAAACGATTCCGTTTTTGTCGTTCCTTCATCAGATAACGACGACGTTGGTGTTCATTTTGAATAAAAGAATTATTCAATTGTACGATATTTTTAGACATTTTCTTCTACCCGTGTTTCACTGATAATTTCATACATGCCTGCTGCATCTTCTTTTTTTGTACTATCTTTCATCTCTAGTACTTTTACAAGTAGCAACTTATTCCCAAAGCGAATTTCAACTTGGTCATTAACTTTCAAATCCGTTGAACTTTTTGCCAAGATTCCATTTACCTTGATTCTACCTTTATCAGCTACTTCCTTTGCGACTGTACGACGCTTGATAATTCTTGATACTTTTAAATATTTGTCTAATCTCATTTTTATTACCTCAAATTATTATTGTACCATTTTTATCCATTTTATAGAAGAAAAATGTTAAAGGGAATTGCCTTCTTTTGACTCTTTTATCTCTAATAAACTTTCTCCAAAAATGAGCAGACCTTCTAAAATTTCATAGTCCTTCTTGTTTCGGACATCAAATACAACTTCCATTAATCCCTTATTCTCAGCTATGGCTGCTTTTAGGTTTGTTGCAGATAAAGCTTTAAAATAATCTTGAGCTAAAAACAGTCGTTTAGTGACTTTTTCAAATTGAACTGTAATCTTATTATCTTTTCTTTCCACACGTTGAACAAAGACCTTGTCAAGATAAGACTTAACCAAACCAATCTCTAAAAGATAGGCTACCACGTCTGGGTACTCTCCAAAGCGGTCCATCAACTCTTCTTGTAACTCTTCATAGTTGGCACGGTTGTCAATTTGACGAATTTTCTTGTAAATTTCAATCTTATGTCGTTGATCAGAAATATAGGTATCAGGAAGATAGGCATCAATTTGTAAAATCAACTCAGCATTCCCTTTGGTTCTTGTGTTCCCATTACCATGTCGTTTAGCAATAGCTTCCTCCAATAATTGCGAATACAATTCAAAACCAACAGAATCAATGAAACCAGACTGGGATTTTCCTAAAAGATTTCCTGCTCCACGAATCGAAAGATCTCGCATTGCAATCTTAAATCCAGAGCCCAATTCTGTAAATCCTTTAATCGCTTCTAATCTCTTCTCGGAGACTTCACTGATTGATTTTTCTGGACGATACATGAGATAGGCATAAGCAATACGATTACTACGACCGACTCTTCCTCTTAACTGATACAAGGTTGACAAGCCCATATGATCCGCATTTTCAATAAATAAAGTATTGGCATTTGGAATGTCCACTCCTGTCTCAATAATGGTAGTTGTCACCAAAATATCATACTGACCTTCAATGAAATCCAGTAGAGTATTTTCTAACTGAATCTCACTCATTTGCCCATGAACATACCCAATCGAAGCCTCTGGAATCAACTCCTGTAATTCTGAAACCTTCTGGTCAATTGTGTCAACTTTATTGTAAAGATAGTAAATTTGACCTCCACGTTCCATTTCACGCAATACAGCATCACGAATCACACTATCATTCTTTTCTAAAACATAGGTTTGCACTGGATAACGATTAGTCGGCGGAGTTTCAATAACAGACAAATCTCTGATTCCCAACATAGACATGTGAAGGGTACGAGGAATTGGCGTTGCTGTCAAGGTCAGGACATCTACTTGTTTTTTCAGTTCTTTCAAGGTTTCCTTATGCTTGACACCAAATCGCTGTTCCTCATCAATAATCATCAAGCCCAAATCAGCAAACACAACATCTTTTGACAAAACACGATGGGTTCCAATCAAAATATCAACTTGACCGTTTTTCAATTTTTCAAGTGTTTCAATCTGCTCTTTTTTACTTCTAAAGCGACTCAATACATCAATATTAACTGCAAAATTTTGGAATCGTTCCTTAAAATTCGTATAGTGCTGTTGCGCTAAAACCGTCGTCGGAACTAAGACGACAACCTGTTTGTGATCATTGACTGCCTTAAAGGCTGCACGCATAGCAACTTCAGTCTTTCCAAAACCAACATCCCCAACTAAAAGTCGATCCATTGGCTGAGAAGCCTGCATATCTCTCTTGATTTCCTCAACACTACGAAGTTGATCATCCGTTTCAACATAAGGGAAGGCATCATCAAAAGCATGTTGATCCTCATCATCAGCTGAGAAAGCAAAACCCTTCAACTGGCTGCGCTCAGAATAAAGTTTGATTAAATCGTCAGCTATATCCTCTACCTGGTTCTTAACTTTTTGCTTGGCTTTTTTGAAATGACCGTCATTTAATTTATTGAGTTTAGGAGCTTTACCGTCACTTGAAACGTATTTGGAAAGTAGATGAATCTGTTCCACTGGGATAGAGATTTGATCCCCGTTTTGGTATTGAACACTGACATAATCACGGTGAATCCCTTTGATTTCAATTGTTTCAATCCCTAGATATTGACCAATTCCATGGATATGGTGAACAACGTAATCTCCTTTTTCAAGTTCATTATAATCTTTTAAGCGCTCTGCATTTGAAACATGTTGTCTTCTAAAACGACGTTTCAATTTCTTTTGAAAAATCTCATGTTCAGTAATCAATAAAATCTTTTCATCTACAAAATGAAAACCATGTCTGAGATTTCCCTCAATTAAGTTTACAGATTCTTTACAAATACTTGACTTATCTCTGGAATCCAATTTAATCTGGTATTCCTCTAAAACATCCTCCAATGTTTTACTTCCCATTGAATTGCTAGACTGCAGGATAATAGTATAATTCATTTTTTTGTATCGCTCAATTTCTTCTTTTAGAAAAGAAAATTGATTGAAAAACTCTTGCATGGGATATTGATTAAATTGATAAATTTGATCAAACTTGAGATTTCCTAAACCCTTTTGCAGATTAGAGAAAAAGGTAACCGGACTCTGTTTTTTATAGATTTGCTCTGTATCAGCAAAATACTGCATCTCAGAAAATGCTTTACTGTTCTGTAACTCTTCTGTAAAGTATTGTGCTAACTCCCTTTCAAAGACTTCATACTGATTCATCAATTTCTGATAATCATCAAAGAATACTGGGGTATCTTTTTCAATATAGTCAAAAACAGTCCATGTCTTGTCATAACACAAAGATAAAAATTTCCTTGAATCAGAATGAATTTGTTTTTGGTAAAAACTTGAAAAAAATTCTTCTAAGTATGACTTTAAAATTGGTGATAAGGTCTTTGAAATTTGCTTTTCTAAAGCTGACTGACCTCGTTGATAATCCTTTTCTCTCAAAAGCATATCACTAGCTGGAAAGATAGTGAGTTCTGTCTGATTTTCTTTCGATAATTGTGTTTCTACTTCAAATGACCTGATACCATCAATTTCATCACCAAAAAACTCAATTCGGCAAGGTTCTAACTGGGATATTTCAAAAATATCTAAAATATCTCCTCGTATACTAAACTCTCCCTGAGTTTGTACTTGCGTAACTTTTCGATAGCCAATTTCCTTTAACTGATGCATAAGCGCGTGTTGGTCATATTCTTCACCGACTGTTATTTTTACAATACTATCTTTGAATACATTTGGAGACGGTAAAATCAATCGACTTGCTGCAATATTACAAACTAAAATCCCTTTCTTAGATGAATCAGTCAAAAAACGCAAGGCTTCAACCCGTGAAATGATTTTTTCTTGTGAAGACATCAAAAACTCGACCATAGGGGAGTCATCTACCAAAAATGGATAGACAAGTTTCTCACCCAAGATAGAGATAAGATCACTAACAAGTCCTTCTGCTTCTCCATAAGTTGACGTCAACAACACAATCTTATCTTCTTTTTCTATACTACTTGCAATTGCAAGAGCCTTAGTAGACGTTGATAAACCTAGTATTAGTTGTCTTTTCTTATCTGTCAGATTTTGATGCCATTTTTTTATCTGATCATTTTCTGAGAATAAATCTAATAAGGTTACCATTTATCCGTTATACCTCTGCATCGTTTTTTCAAAGTTTTTCTCTTGTAAATAGTAGTTTACAGAATCGTCAACTTTGTCAATAGACTGTAAAATACCAATATAATCATCCTTGTCAAACTTACTCAAAACATGGTTAACAACTGACATTCCATTTTTAGGTCTTCCGATTCCAATCTTAACACGATTAAAGTTTTGGGTTCCAATATGTTGAATAATAGACTTGATACCATTATGACCACCTGCTGAACCCTTTGCTCTTAAACGAATTTTCCCAACTTCCATGTCAAGGTCATCGTAAATAACGAGTAAATCTTCAATATCCAAACCATAGTAAGTCAATAAAGCATGAACTGCTTTTCCACTTTCATTCATAAATGTCGTTGGTTTGACAAGATAAATTTTTTCTCCATTTAGGAAAAAGGATGCTAGATCAGCTTGAAATATCTTATCATGTGTAAAAGTGACATTCTGTTTCTTCACTAGTTGGTCAATCAACATAAAGCCAACATTGTGTTTTGTTTCAAAATATTTATCCCCTGGATTTCCTAATCCTACAAGTAATTTGGTCATTTGTTTTTCCTTTCAAAAGCCAAAAGGGTTGGAATTTTTTTTCCAACCTAAGTGACACTATTCATTAATTTTTTTAGACATTAAAGCGGAATTCCATAATATCGCCATCTTGAACGATATATTCTTTACCTTCTTCACGCAAGCGCCCAGCTTCTTTTACGGCCTTTTCAGATCCATATTTCACTAGATCCTCATATGACATGGTTACTGCACGAATAAATCCTTTTTCAAAGTCTGAGTGGATAATACCAGCTGCTTGAGGAGCCTTCATACCACGTTTGAAGGTCCAAGCGCGAACTTCTTTTTCACCAGCTGTGAAGTAAGTTCCCAGTCCAAGCAAGTGGTAAGCTGCACGAGTCAACTTGTCAACTCCTGATTCTGTCAACCCAAGTGCTTCAAGAAACTCTTGCTTGTCCTCTTCGTCTAACTCAGAAATTTCTTCCTCAGCACGCGCAGAAATAACGACTACTTCAGCATTTTCTGTCGCTGCAAATTCACGAATTTGTTTAACATAGTCGATAGATTCAGGATCTGAAACAACATCCTCGTCCACATTAGCAACATAGAGCACTGGTTTAGTCGTCAACAAGAAGAGACCTTTGACAACCTTTTGTTCCTCATCTGTAAATTCAATAGTTCGAGCTGATTTCCCATCTTCAAGGACTGGTTTAATCTTTTGAAGAACATTGAATTCTTCCACAGATTCTTTATCTTTTTGCGTACGTGCCATCTTTTCTACACGCGCATAGCGTTTATTGACTGATTCTAAGTCAGCAAGAATCAATTCTAGGTTAATAGTATCAATATCCGCAAGTGGATCCACAAAGGCATCTTCACGCCCTTGCTCACGCATGACATTTTCATCATCAAAAGCACGAACTACATGAACAATCGCATCTACTTCACGGATATTGGCCAAGAATTTATTCCCTAGCCCTTCTCCTTTTGAAGCTCCTTTTACAATCCCTGCGATATCTGTAAATTCAAATGTTGTTGGAACTGTCTTTTTAGGAGTAATCATTTCAGTTAGTTTTTGTAGACGTTCATCTGGAACTTCTACCATTCCAACGTTTGGATCAATCGTCGCAAATGGGTAATTTGCTGCCTCTGCTCCTGCTTTTGTAATTGCATTAAATAGTGTTGATTTACCAACGTTTGGCAAACCAACGATACCTGCTGTTAAAGCCATATTTTCTCATTCTCCGTTTTCATTTCAATCCCTAATATTATAACATAAAAAGGGAAAACTTGCTAACCCTCTAACTAAGGGCTATCAGTCAATAATTTTATTCATTTTTCGATCAAAATCATAGCGTCCCATCATAACAATATGGTCACAATTACTGCATTTGATTTTGATATCTGCCCCAACACGTGTAATTTCCCAACGATTGGCTTTTTTACCAGTTGACTTGATGGTACAAGCATGTGGCTTTTTCATTTCAACAAAATTTCCAACTTGATACATACTACTCTCCTTTTCTTTTTTGATTATATCATAAAAGAGGCGAGCTAGGCTCAACCTCTTTCACTTAATTTGTACGAACTGGGGTGATAAGTTGCATGAAGTCCTCTTCAGTATCAGCTGGCACAAGAGTAAATGGACGAACAGCTGAGATAAAGCTAATGGTCACCTTTTCGCTATTTAAAGCCTTGAGGGAATCAATCAAGTAAGTTGGGTTGAAACTAATGGTCAAATCTTCACCAGTAACTTGATCAGTATCGATTTCTTCGTTTACTTTACCAACTTCTGGGGAGTGAACATGGGCGCTAACAACCCCCTCCTTAATTTCAAGTTTCACAGTACCATTTTGAGTAGCACTTGATAAAAGACGAGCACGTTCCATTGACTGGCGTAAGTTTACAACATCAAAAGTAATAGTAGTATTAAAGTCTGTCGGAATCAAGCGATCTGTATCAGGA
The DNA here is from genome assembly GCF_002096835.1 of Streptococcus mitis. Taxonomy (GTDB): domain Bacteria; phylum Bacillota; class Bacilli; order Lactobacillales; family Streptococcaceae; genus Streptococcus; species Streptococcus mitis_W. The sequence continues at coordinate 12,741 of NZ_NCVG01000017.1, forward strand.
TAGTTTCCTTCTAACAAACGTGTATAGAAGCTTATATTTTCGCTTCTAAAGAGGATTTGATTGTTGGCAAAGAAAATCTCTACAGTTTCAATATCATCTGTAAATACAGCTGAAAATTCGCGTAGAGAACGGCTAGGAATGACAACATCAAAATCATCACTATTTTTCTCAAGCGTTAATTTTTTCTGGCTTAGACGATGAGAGTCTGTTGCCACTGTTTTTAACTCTTTGTGTTGGCTCAATACAAAATGAACACCTGTTAAAATTGGACGACTTTCTTGTGTACTTGCAGCAAAAGCTGTTTCATTGATAATTTTCTTAAGTAATTTTGTTTCAAGAACCAAAGGAGTGCTTGCTGAAATTTCTTGGATTCGTGGATATTGCTCGCTATCTTTTCCTTTTAGGGTAATTTCTGATTTGCCACTAGTTAAAACAATTTGGTTTTGTTCAATTTCTTTAAAATCAAGAGTCACATCAGGTAGACTAGATACCACATTGATGAAGAAAGAAGCTTCAAGAAGGATCGAACCTAAAGAAGTAATTAACAAACCAGCATCTTCATTTTTTTGAGAAATAAAATTTTCAATTGAAATTTGACCATTTGAACCAATTAAAGTAACACCTTCATTGGTTACGTCAATTTTTACGGTTGATAAAATAGGAATGGCATTTTTAGAGCTAATAGCTCTCTTAGTAGTATTTAAGGCTTGTAGAAATAAATTTTTATTAATTGAAAAATGAATCATGGATTCTCCTTTATTTATTTTTAGTATTAGAAGGATAATAGTAATAATAGAGTCTGTGAAATCTGTGGAAAACAGACTTTAAACAAGTCATATCAAGTTTTTGGGCTTGTTTAAAAAATGTGGATAAAAAAGATAATAAAGTAAAAGTTATCCACAAGTTATTTGATTTTCTTTTTGATTGATTCAATTTCTAAACGTAAATTATCGTCTTCATCAATCAAAGATTTAATTTTGGCATGGGCATGAATGACTGTTGTGTGATCTTTACCACCAAATTCCTTCCCAATTTTTGGAAGACTATTATCTGTTAGTTCTCTAGATAAATACATGGCTACTTGACGGGCTAACACAATATTTTGAAGGCGTCTGCTTCCCTTCATTTCTTTGACGCTGACACCATAAAAGTTACCAACTTCATTTTGGATTTTATCAATTGGGATGACGAGCATTTGGCTAACATCTTGTTTGCGTGCCCTAATAGCCTCTGCAGCGATATCGATAGTGATATCCTTAATCTTCTTCACTCGGGCGATTAAAGTGATGTCGTTGATTGCTCCTTCAAGTTCTCGGACGTTTGAATCAAATTGACCAGCTAGGTATTCTAGGGTATCACTTTGGAAATGGTAGTCTAAATGCTCTGTTTTGCTTTGTAAAATGGCAATACGTGTCTCAAAGTCAGGTGGTGTGATATTTTGCGTCAAGCCCCAGCTAAAGCGCGTGACAAGTCTTTCTTCAAGGCCCTCTAAGTGTTTAGGGCTACGATCACTAGTCAGAACAATTTGTTTTTGATTGTTATGGAGAACATTGAAAGTATTGAAAAATTCTTCCTGAGTGGCAACTTTTTTTCCACTCAGCGATTGAATATCATCAATTAACAAGAGATCGAGGCTACGGTAGGTTTTTTTGAACTTATCCATTTCACCCAGTCTCAGATGTTCAAGAAAGTCGTTTATAAAGCTTTCAGCAGGAATGTACTTCACACGCGCATCAGGAATATTTTTCAAAATCTCATTCCCAATGGCATTGAGTAAGTGAGTCTTACCAAGCCCAGGTCCTCCATAGATAAAAAGAGGATTATAGGTCAAGGCCAAATCTTCAGAGACAGCCAGGGCGGCTGATACTGCCCAAACATTTCCATCCCCTTGGATAAAATTATCAAAGGTATACTTTTCTTTTAATCCAGTATCCGAATAAGGAATAGATGCTAACTTTGGACTATAGTCATAGAGAGTTGAATTTGGAGCTTCTTCAACTTGTGGGATAATCGTATCTTGAGGCTTGGTGAAAATATAGTGGGGAGTTATTTCAGCATCATAAATCTCAAAACCAGCTACTACAATGATATCTTTTAGTTGTTTTTCCCAGACCATTTCCATTTCAGATCGTGGTAAAAATATAGTGGCAACATTTTCTTCTACCTTAATGAGTTCAGCTTGAATAGCATAGAAATCATACATGGAACGAGTTAGTCTTTCTTGTGCAAATTCTAATATACGATTCCAAAATTGTTTTTCTTTCAATCCTTTCTCCTCCTTTACTATTTAAAAGTTTAATGCTAGATTTATTTTACCATAGATAGCAAGAATTTTCCACAAGCTGTGAAAAATAATCCACAATGTTATCAAGTTTTATCCACAGGTTGGGGATAAAATCAGAAACTATTGATTTATGAAGCTTTTTTTTGAAAAAAATAGTGGATAACCTTGTGAGATAAAAAAATAAAAGAACAGCCTTATTTCAGGCTGTTGATAATTCTACTGTATTCTTCTTGATTTGAAAAAGAAATAATGATTTTTCCACTGTCTTTTTTAGACAGTTTGATTTCTACATCTAATCCGAGTAGTTTTTTTAACTGTTCTTCTTCATTTTGTATGAAATGATTCGTTTTTTGAAGTTTCTTTTGTTTTTTCTCTGTCAGAAGAGCTTCTAATTTCCTTACAGAAATGTCTTCACATATAATCCGTTGAAAGAAATAGTCTTGTTGTTCCTTATTTAACCCAACTAGAGAACGCGCATGGGCTTGTGATAGTTGGCCATTTTCTACTTCTGAAAGGATCTGTTCTGGCAAGGACAGCAAGCGAATAGAGTTGCTGATATAAGGACGAGACTTGCCCATTTTATCTGCAATTTCAGCATGGGTAAATCCTTTCTCTACAAGAGATTCATAGGCGCGTGCTTCTTCTATTGGATTTAAATTTTCTCTCTGTAAATTTTCAATGATAGATTGGATCATCATCTCTTGATCTGAAAGCTGCTTAACAACAGCTGGGATATACCTTAGACCAGCTAAAAGTGAAGCCCGATAGCGTCTCTCTCCTGCAAGGATTTCATAACCAATAACAGGAGATTGACGAACAATAATCGGTTGAATGACCCCATTTTCTTTGATAGACTGTGCTAGTTCATGTAGTTTTTCTCCATCAAATTCTTTTCGAGGTTGATAGGGATTTTTCTGTATATCTGTGATAGAAATCATTTCAAATTTTTCCATGATTCTACACTAACACATCTTTTCTTTTATGTAAAGCTTTCTTTACATAGATGTCAATTAAGATTCTAAATCACCTGAACTCTTGTCAAGTTTAATAGATGTAGTTTCTTCTTTACCGTTACGATAATAAGTTATTTTAATGGTGTCTCCAATAGAATGATTGTAAAGAGCACTTTGTAAGTCTGTTGATGAAGCAATCTCTTTGTCATCTACTTTTGTAATAACATCGTATTTTTCAAGGTGACCATTGGCGGGCATATTGCTTTGTACAGAACGAACAACTACACCAGATGTTACATTGCTTGGAATATTCAGTCTTCTAAGATCACTTGTATTAATATTTGAGAGATTGACCATTTGGATGCCCAAAGCTGGGCGAGTCACTTTTCCGTTCTTTTCTAATTGTTCAATGATATTGATAGCATCATTTGCAGGAATTGCGAAACCAAGTCCTTCTACAGATGTTCCTCCATTTGTGGCAATTTTACTTGAGGTAATTCCGATAACCTGTCCTTGAATATTGATCAGTGGGCCACCAGAGTTACCTGGATTAATAGCAGTATCAGTTTGGATGGCTTTTGTAGAAATGGCTTGTCCATCTTCCGATTTTAAGGATACATTTCGATTGAGACTGGATACGATACCTTGAGTGACAGTATTAGCATATTCAGAACCTAATGGGCTACCAATGGCAATAGCAGTTTCTCCTACGGTTAACTTGCTAGAATCACCAAATTCAGCTACTGTTGTCACTTTTTCTGAAGAGATTTTGACGACAGCAATATCAGAGAAAGTGTCAGCTCCGACGATTTCTCCAGGTACTTTAGTTCCATCTGACAAACGAATATCTACTTTGCTGGCACCATTTATAACGTGATTGTTGGTGACAATATAAGCTTCTTTATCATTCTTTTTATAAATAACCCCAGATCCTTCACTAGAGATTTGTTGAGAATCTGTATCAGTCTCATCATTGCCAAATACGCTATTTTGTCTGTTTGTTGAATAAGTAATAACAGAAACAACAGCATCTTTTACTTTATTAACAGCCTGAGTTGTTGAATTTTCGTTCTTATAGGCAGTTTGTGTAATAGTACTATTGTTGTTGGAGTTACTTACAGTACTTTTTTGACTTAGTTGGTTTATTGAAAAGCTACCTAAGGCTCCACTAAAAAAGCTAATGACGATAACGACTAATAATTGAAACCATTTTTTATAAAATGTTTTTAGATATTTCATATTTGCCTCCATATGTTTGAAATTACTGAAAGTATAAACTGATTAGCTTAATTATAACTTAAACACAAAAATTTTTCACAGATTGTGGATAACTTTCAAAAATCTGTGGTTTTCTCGGCTAAAATTAACCTTTTATTTTGTGAATAAGATGTGAAAAAATAGAGAATATGTTAGAATAGAGTTATGAAAATAAAAGTTGTAACAGTTGGGAAACTGAAAGAAAAGTATTTAAAAGATGGTATTGCAGAGTATTCAAAACGAATTTCTCGATTTGCTAAGCTTGAAATGATTGAACTAGCAGATGAAAAAACACCAGATAGGGCCAGCGAATCAGAAAATCAAAAGATTTTAGAAATAGAAGGTCAGAGAATTTTATCAAAAGTTGGTGACCGTGATTTCGTTATTGTGTTAGCAATTGAGGGGAAAACACTTTCTTCAGAAGAATTTAGTAAGCAGTTAGAAGAAGCTTCTATAAAAGGATTTTCTACTCTTACATTTATTATTGGAGGGAGTCTGGGGTTAGCACAGGATGTAAAAAAGAGAGCCAATCTTTCTATTAGTTTTGGACGCTTAACCTTGCCCCATCAGTTAATGAGACTAGTCCTTGTTGAACAAATCTATCGCGCTTTTACGATTCAGCAGGGATCACCCTATCATAAATAGAAAATTGACTTTTAATTGAATTTTTGGTAGAATAATTGTGTCAGGTCTCATAGCTCAGCTGGATAGAGCATTCGCCTTCTAAGCGAACGGTCGCAGGTTCGAATCCTGCTGGGATCAATATAGTAGCAAAGCTGGGAATTTTCCCGGCTTTTTTCTTAAAAAAGTACACTTGGGGAGAAAAAAATGACAGTTGAGAGAATTTTATCTAAAATGAAATTCCATTTTGTATAATGGTTTTTGTAAGTTAGCTTACAAGAAAAAAACATTTAAGGAGATTTTATTATGAAAAACACAGTTAAATTGGAACAGTTTGTAGCCTTGAAGGAAAAAGACTTGCAAAAGATTCAAGGTGGGGAAAGTAGGGTTTCAGACATCCTCCTTGATTTTCTTTTCCGACGAAAAAAGTAATGAAATAAGGGGAAAGAGTAATGGATTTATTTGGATTTGGGATAGTTTTTGTTCATTTTTTAATTATTAGTCACAGTTACTATTTAATTTGTAAAGGTCAAATAAAAGCAAAGGAACTATACGTTTTTGGTATCTATACATTACTAGTAGAAGCAGTACTTGAACTTCCCTTTTATCTCCTATATTTAGATGGGTTAGGGATTGCAAGATTTTTATTTCCTTTGGGCTTATATTCCTATTTTCGATGGATTAAACAGTATGAGAGGGATAGAGGACTATTCCTAAGTTTACTACTATCTCTTTTATATGAGAGCACTCATAACTTTCTGTCCGTAACGTTCTCCTCTATAACAGGAGACAATTTTGTTTTACAATATTATGGCCTATTCTTTTTCGTTGTAACGTTGTTGACCTATTTTGTTGTTTTAAAAATCATTCATTATTTCCATTTGGAAATAGCCTATTTTGACAAGGACTACCTTTATCCTCTCTTGAAAAAAGTATTTTTTGCCTTACTACTGCTCCATATTGTATCTTTCGTTTCAAATATGGTAAGTACGATTAAACATTTGAATAGTTTTGGAAGTATTTTGTCATCTATCGTCTTTATTTCTCTACTTTTGACCTTCTATGCAATGAATTCGCATAAAGAACAAATGGAGAAAGAGATTGCTTTGAAGCAGAAGAAATTTGAACAGAAACATTTACAGAATTACACAGATGAAATTGTTGGCTTGTATAATGAAATCCGTGGTTTTCGACATGATTATGCTGGAATGCTTGTCAGCATGCAGATGGCAATTGACAGTGGTGATTTACAGGAAATTGACAGAGTTTACAATGAAGTTTTGGTTAAAGCCAATCACAAACTGCGTTCAGATAAATACACTTACTTTGATTTGAACAACATAGAAGATTCAGCTTTACGAAGTTTGGTTGCTCAGTCAATTGTTTATGCTCGAAATAATGGTGTAGAGTTTACCCTGGAAGTAAAAGATACGATTACCAAGCTCCCAATTGAACTATTGGATTTGGTTCGTATCATGAGTGTTTTATTGAACAATGCTGTCGAAGGATCGGCTGATAGCTATAAAAAGCAGATGGAAGTAGCAGTTATTAAGATGGAAACTGAAACAGTTATTGTGATTCAGAATTCATGTAAAATGACGATGACTCCTTCAGGAGATCTATTTGCTTTAGGATTCTCCACTAAGGGAAGAAATCGCGGGGTAGGATTAAATAATGTGAAAGAACTATTAGATAAGTACAACAATATTATTTTAGAAACAGAGATGGAAGGTAGTACATTTAGACAAATCATTAGATTTAAGAGGGAATTTGAATGAAAGTTTTAATTTTAGAAGATGTTATTGAACATCAAGTGAGACTAGAAAGAATATTGGATGAAATTTCGAAAGAATCGAATATTCCAATATCATACAAGACAACAGGAAAAGTTCGTGAATTTGAAGAATACATTGAAAATGATGAAGTAAATCAGCTTTATTTCCTAGATATCGATATTCATGGAATTGAGAAAAAGGGATTTGAAGTGGCTCAGCTCATTCGTCATTACAATCCTTACGCTATTATCGTCTTTATTACCAGTCGATCAGAGTTTGCGACTCTGACCTATAAATACCAGGTATCAGCCCTAGATTTTGTTGATAAGGATATCAATGATGATATGTTTAAGAAGCGAATTGAGCAAAATATTTTCTACACTAAAAGTATGTTACTTGAAAATGAAGATGTTGTAGACTATTTTGACTACAATTACAAGGGAAATGATTTAAAAATCCCTTACCATGATATTTTGTATATTGAAACGACAGGTGTCTCTCATAAATTACGCATTATTGGTAAGAATTTTGCAAAAGAGTTTTATGGTACCATGACAGATATTCAGGAAAAGGACAAACATACTCAGCGATTTTATTCTCCTCATAAGTCATTTTTAGTAAATATAGGCAATATCAGAGAAATTGATCGAAAAAACCTAGAAATTGTTTTCTATGAAGACCATCGTTGTCCTATTTCAAGATTAAAAATTAGAAAGTTAAAAGATATTTTAGAGAAAAAATATCAAAAGTGATTGACAATTAGTAAGAAATTGATATAATGGTTATATCTGCTACAGATAGAAGGTCCGTTGGTCAAGGGGTTAAGACACCGCCTTTTCACGGCGGTAACACGGGTTCGAATCCCGTACGGACTATTTTATCCGCCATAGCTCAGTTGGTAGTAGCGCATGACTGTTAATCATGATGTCGTAGGTTCGAGTCCTACTGGCGGAGTATAGATAAAAGGGAACACAACTGTGTTCCTCTTTTTGTATCAATTTGTATCACCAAGCATCTTCATAAGGAAGTCTGTTATTTCTTGAGGACTTTCTTTTTTTCCATGTGCAATCCAAGTTTGGTAGACACCAAAAAGTGCATGAGTTAGATAGATGCTACTATATTCTAATTCAGTGGTATTGAGATTCAGTTGCATAAATCGCTTTTGTAAATCTGTAATGAGCATGATATGAAGTTTATTTCGTAAGAAATTTTGAATTTCTTTAGTCCCGTTTTCAGAAAGCAGAGCAGCTAGAAGTGGTTCTGATTCTAGATATTCAAAGACTTCTAAAATAGCATCTCTTTTGTGATGAGCATGTTTTTGAAAAATATATTCAAATGTATGAAATAACTTGCTTTGATAGTGCTCGATCATATCATATTTATCCTTATAGTGAGTATAGAAGCTGGAACGACTAATTCCGGCTTTTTCTGCTAACTTGACAGTAGAAATTTGATCAAATGGTTGTTCCATTAGTAATTGTACCATAGCATTTTCAATAGTTCTCTTTGTTTTTAAGCGTTTGTTACTTTCTTGCATATTTCCTCCTTGTAAACAAATTAGACTATATGTCTAAAAATTAATTTTTTATCTTGTAATTTAGATTTTTTAATGTATAATCTATTATATCAAAATTTTAGACAATATGTTTAAAAAAGGAGAAGATATGTTTAAAGAATGGAAAGCAATTTTTAAAAAACCAACCTTTATTATTGTCATGATAGGGATTTCTCTTATTCCAGCTCTGTACAATATCATATTTTTGTCATCAATGTGGGATCCATATGGGCAATTATCTGATTTACCTGTGGCAGTTGTAAATAATGATAAAGAGGCTTCCTATAATGGTAATAGCGTGTCTATAGGAAAAGACATGGTGTCCAATTTAAAAGAAAATAAAACCTTGGATTTTCATTTTGTAGATGAAGAAGAAGGTAAGAAAGGCTTAGAAAAAGGTGATTACTATATGGTAGTGACTTTACCAAGTGATTTATCTGAAAAAGCAGCTTCTATTTTAACGGATCATCCAGAGCAAATGCAAATTAATTATCAGACTTCAAGTGGTCATAGCTTTATTGCAAGCAAGATGAGTGATTCTGCAATGACACAGTTAAAGCAGAGTGTTTCTACCAATGTAACCGAGACCTATACTAAAGCTTTATTTAACAAAATGATTGATTTAAAGGATGGTATGAGTCAAGCAGCTTCTGGTAGTGAAAAATTAACTGATGGAGCGAATCAGTTAGTGGCAGGAAGTCAAACATTAACTACTAACCTACACTCTTTAGCATATTCAAGTTTAACATTTTCAAATGGAACGGAGCAGTTTACTAGAGGATTACCCTCCTATGTTTCTGGTGTCGAACAACTTCATCTTGGCTTAGGGAATTTTAATAGTGGTTTAGTTACATATACTGGTGCAGTGAGTCAATTAGATAGCGGATTAGGTCAATTGTCTTCTAAAAGTCCTGAATTAGTAGTAGGAATCAATCAACTATATACTGGTGTAGAATCTTATACTGGCGGTGTTTCTCAGCTCAATGCTGGTCTTAATCAATTTTCATCTGGTGTTAGTGCCTACACCAATGGAGTGGGAAGTATTGCAACAGGTGCTAATCAGTTATCTAATCAATCAGCTACACTTCGAATGGGGGTGGAGCAATTAAGTGAAGGGATTCAACAACTTTCTAGCAAGTTAGAGGCTTCGTCTGAGCAAAAAAATCAAATTAATCAATTATCTTCCGGTCTGAATCAGTTAAATCAAGCTATTCAAAATATTGATGTTGGAGATACAAAACAATTAGATTCTGTTTTATCAAGTATAGTGTCTCTTTCTAATCAAATGCTAGCAAGTGTTCAGTCTGATAAAGCGACTACATTAGCTAGTATTCAATCGACAGCAGCTTATCAATCTTTGACAAGTGAGCAACAAGCTGAAATAAGTGCTTCTGTATCTCAAAATTCGACTGATAGTATTCAATCGGCTCAGTCAATTGTAGCTTTAGTTAAAGGTTTACAGGGAAGTTTAGAAAACTTACAAAATCAATCTTCTAATCTTTCGATTTTAAAAAATCAAGCTAATCAAGTATTACCGATTGCTTCTACTTCTTTGACAGGATTGTCAAGTGGATTAACAGAGATACAAGGAGCTGTTACTAGCAAATTAGTTCCTGACAGTCAGTCGATTGCATTAGGTGTAAAGGTATATACTACAGGTGTTGATAAAGTTTCTCAAGGCGCAAGTAAACTAAGTGAAAAGAATTCCACCTTGACAGGTAGTTTGGATCAACTAGTTTCAGGCTCAACTACCTTGACACAAAAATCATCTAACTTGACAGCAGGAGTTGGTCAATTAGTTGAAAAAACTCCAGAATTAGTGTCTGGTATTGAAAAATTATCAACTGGCTCCAGTCAATTGAATCAAAAGAGTCAAGAATTGATAGCAGGAGTTGATAAATTGCAGTCAGGATCTAGCCAACTAGCTGACAAATCCAGTCAGTTAATTTCAGGTGCTTCTCAATTAGAAAGTGGAGCTAATAAATTGGCAGATGGATCTGGGAAACTTGCAGAAGGTGGAACAAAGTTAACTTCTGGATTGGAAGGTTTACAGACAGGAGTTGCTTCTTTGGGACAAGGACTAGGTAATGCTAGTGATCAACTTAAATCAGCATCAACGGAATCTAAAAATGCAGAGATTTTGTCAAATCCACTCAATCTTTCCAAAACAGACAATGACCAAGTTCCTGTAAATGGAATCGCAATGGCTCCTTATATGATATCAGTTGCTCTTTTTGTTGTAGCAATATCAACGAATATGATCTTTGCTAAGTTGCCTTCAGGGCGTCATCCAGAGAGCCGTTGGGCTTGGTTGAAATCTCGAGCTGAAATAAATGGTATTATAGCTGTTTTAGCAGGAATTTTGGTATATGGAGGAGTTCATCTTATTGGTCTAACTGCAAATCATGAAATGAGAACATTTACTCTCATTATCCTAACAAGTTTAGCATTCATGTCTATGGTGACTGCTTTAACAACATGGAATAGCCGTATAGGAGCTTTCTTCTCGCTTATTTTGCTTTTATTACAGTTAGCATCAAGTGCAGGTACCTATCCACTTGCTTTGACAAATGATTTCTTTAGAGCTATTAATCCTTGGTTACCAATGAGTTATTCGGTTTCTGGATTACGACAAACAATCTCTATGACAGGAAATATTCATCAACAAGTCATTTTCCTTGCTGTGATACTAGCCCTATTTACTGGTTTAGGTATGCTAGCCTATCAACCTAAGAAAATGGAAGAAGATTAAAAAAAAATCGACCAACTGGTCGATTTTTTTATGTCTTAGATGACTTTCGTTTATGATTATAGATTCCAAATAGTAAAAGAGAAGTAAAGGAACAGATTGCTCCAACAACAAACCCATTAGGAATGAAGGAAAGTGTAATAGTTCCTTTTCCCTTAGGAACGTCAACTTTTATAAAACCAGTTTGAGCTTGTTTAATTTCTATTTTTTTACCATCTTGGTAGGCAGACCAGCCTTTGTCATAAGGAATGGTGAAGAAAATGGACGTATCTCGTTTAACATCATATGTAGCAAAGATCTTGTTTTTAGAAGTTGATATTGTGACAGGTTGTTCTTTAATTTTTTGAATTGCCTCGGTGAATGTTTTGGTATCTAAACGATAGAAGGTAGGAGATTCAAATGATACTTGTGAATTTCCAGGGAAACTAACATTGATATTGAAAGTTTTTTTCTCTTTTGTATAGCCTAGATTAAAGAAGGAGAAGACATTATCAGTTGTAAAAGTTTTCTTTTCTCCATTTACAAGGATGTCAACCTTTTTTTGTTTGTCATTAGAAAAGTGAAGGTTTGTGAAAGAAAGATAAACTTGGCTGTTTTCTGGCACTTCAATTTGATACTGGATTGCTGCATCTTCATTTGAAGAACTTGTAACAGTAATCAAATCATCAGTATTCTCTGTTTTTTCATAGGGTATTGGAGAAAAATAATCAAAATTGACGTCAGCAAGTTGATTTAAAAACGAGGTCTGATTATCTAGAGTGTGTTCAGTGAACTTGACATCATTGTAAACAGATTGACTAGCAAAGGCAATCGGAAGAGAGAATTGATTTTCATATATGGTAAGATTATCTTTTTGATATACATCTTGGAATCCATACTTATCAATAGGACTGTCTGAGATATTGTACTGGATTCCAAATAAACTATCAGACAAAATACTATTATTTGCATAGCGGAGATTGAGATTAGTTCCAGAGGACTTAAAACCAAGTTTATCTAAAGTAGAGCTTGCTGAACGATTTCGAACAGATGAAAATTGAGAGATTCCATTGTAGTTGAATTTCATACTGTCATTTCCTGTCTGAGTTTGTAGTTTTTCAGTACGTGTAAATGGATCCTCAATATATGTTGAGAAAGATTCCATAGCTGGGATATCTCGATTATAAGCACTTCGAGAAGCAAATCCCCATTCCTTAGCAATTCCGTCTATTTGAGATGAAGTATTTAAACTCATTTCAACCATTATAAATAAAGAGATTAGAATGGCAAATAGATTTACAGAGATAAACTTTTTGATAACTGCAAGGAGTAAGAGAGAATAGACAACAAAAAATTCAATAGTCAGTAGAATATTCAAATCTGTTAAAAAAGAATAATGTGATTTTAGATAGATGGTAGCTAAAAATCCTGTTACTGCAAGAAAAAGTGAAACTAAAAAATTCCAGATTTTAATTTCTCTCAGACGATTTAAGACTTCCGCTGTTGTGTAAATTAACAAGGTAGAAAAAATCCAAGCATAGCGATGTAAAAACATATTTGGAGTATGCATGGCTTGCCAAAATAAATCAAGCGCTTCTATATAAAAGCTTGCAATTAGAAATGTAAAGAAGATTGCATAGATAAGTTTCACGTGAAACTTAATAGATTTCAGCGTAAAAAATAAAATAGTCAAAATAAAGGGAAGTAGTCCAACAAAAATCATTGGAACGGCCCCATACTTTGTTGTGTCAAAGGAACCGATGAATTGCTTAGCAAAGAGATCAAGATACCAGCTACTTTCAGTTTGAAACTTTGTAACTTCAGTCAATTTTTCCCCATGTGTCTGTAAATCAAACAGAGTGGGAAGAGTCATAATCAAGCTAGCCATACCAGCTAAAAAGGAGGTGATTATGAAATCAAGAAAAGATGATTTTCGAGTTTTAAAGTCCCAAGAAATTTGACAGAGATACCAGAAAATAAGAAACAATGCTGTCATATAGCCAAAATAATAGTTTTGGATAAATAAGATTGACAGACTTGTAAAGTATAATGAGAATTTCTTTTCAGTTATAAGCAGGTGTAAACCAGTTATAATTAAAGGAATCAAGATAAAAACATCTAGCCAGGTTTTTATCTCTAATTGACTGACAGAGAAACTCATCAGAGCATAGGAAGTAGATAAAGCTAGTTTTAAAGGCTTAGGAATCGATTGAAATAGTTTATTTAAACTAAAGTAAGTTGACAGTCCAATCAATCCAAATTTTAAGAGAGTTGTCAGATAGACAGCATCTGGCATATTCGACAGATTAAAAAAGTAAACTAGAGGTGAAAGGAAGCTTCCCAAGTAATAACTAGATAGGGCATAGAAATTCAATCCGAGGCCACTTGTAAAGGTATAAAACAGACTACCATTTCCATGTAGGATATTTCGTAAAGTTACATCAAAAATAACGTATTGATGAAACCCATCTCCTAATAGTGGAGAAGTATCGCTATTCCAGTAGATACCTTGAGATAGATATACTCCTATCATAATGATTACGGGAATGATGAAAGAAATAAAATAGGTCCAATATGTTTTAAAAAATAATTTCATGTTACCTCATAAAATGTTAGAAAACTCAGCTGGTTAACCCAACTGAGTTTTGAAGTTTTATTTAGTCTTTCCAAAGTTCTTTAACTTTTGCTTGTACTTCTGCATTCTCTAGGAATTCATCGTAGGTTTCATCGATACGGTCAATGACGCCATTTTTAGATAATACAATGATATGGTTAGCTAGAGTTTGAATAAACTCGTGGTCATGACTGGCAAAGATGATTGATTCTTTAAAGTTTTTCAATCCATCGTTCAAGCTTGAGATAGATTCCAAGTCCAAGTGATTGGTTGGATCATCAAGTACAAGGACATTTGATTTCAAGAGCATGAGTTTTGAAAGCATGACGCGGACTTTTTCTCCCCCTGACAAGACATTTACAGGTTTGTTGACCTCATCTCCAGAGAAGAGCATACGGCCAAGGAAACCGCGTAGGAAAGTATTGTCATCTTCTTCTTTACTTGCGAATTGACGCAACCAGTCAAGGATTGACTCTCCTCCTGCAAAATCTGCCGAGTTATCTTTTGGCAAGTAAGAACGGCTAGTAGTTACTCCCCACTTGACAGTTCCTTCATAGTCAATATCCCCCATGATTGCACGAATTAGTGCAGTCGTTTGGATGTCATTTTGTCCGATAAGTGCTGTTTTATCACCTGGACGCAAGATAAAGCTGATATTATCTAAAATAGTCTCACCATCAATCTTTACAGTTAGATTTTCTACTGTCAAGAGATCATTACCAATTTCACGTTCTGCTTTAAAGTTGATAAATGGATATTTACGACTAGATGGCACAATCTCTTCTAGCTCAATCTTATCAAGCATTTTCTTACGTGATGTTGCCTGTCTTGACTTAGAAGCATTGGCAGAGAAACGAGCAACGAATTCTTGCAATTGTTTAATTTTTTCTTCTGCTTTGGCATTACGGTCTGCTAGCAATTTAGCAGCAAGCTCAGAAGATTCCTTCCAGAAGTCGTAGTTTCCGACATAGAGTTTGATTTTTCCAAAGTCAAGGTCGGCCATGTGAGTACATACTTTGTTTAAGAAGTGACGGTCGTGGGATACTACGATAACTGTGTTATCAAAGTCAATCAAGAAGTCTTCTAACCAAGTAATCGATTGGATATCCAAACCGTTGGTAGGCTCGTCCAAAAGAAGAACATCAGGTTTACCAAAAAGTGCTTTGGCAAGGAGAACCTTTACTTTCTCACCGTTGGCCAATTCGCTCATGTTTTGGTAGTGTAATTCTTCTGGAATGTTTAGGTTTTGAAGGAGTTGAGAGGCTTCGCTTTCTGCTTCCCAGCCTCCAAGCTCAGCAAACTCTCCTTCGAGTTCGGCAGCACGAACCCCGTCCTCGTCTGAGAAATCTTCCTTCATGTAGATAGCATCTTTCTCTTTCATGATGCTATAAAGTTTTTCATTTCCCATGATAACAACATCAATGGCACGTTCATCTTCATAGTCAAAGTGATTTTGACGAAGAACAGAGAGACGTTCATCTGGACCAAGAGAGATGTGACCAGTAGTAGGTTCGACATCTCCGGCTAAAATTTTTAAAAAGGTTGATTTTCCGGCACCATTAGCACCGATTAATCCGTAAGTATTTCCTTCTGTAAATTTGATATTGACATCATCAAAAAGTTTGCGATCACTAAAACGTAGTGAAACATCAGATACTGTAAGCAATGTTTTTCTCCTATATGTGTAATACATTTATTCTACTAGAAAAAACAGAAATATTCAAATTTTTATTTGTCAATTTTGTGTAAATTAGATTTACAGCATCCTTTACACAAATCCGTAGATAGCAAGACTGATTTATTTTGATAAATTACGGTTATTTCATTAAAAAAATGCTATAATTGAAGGGACCATATCGAAGGAGAATAAAATGACTAAACCCATTATTTTAACAGGAGACCGTCCAACAGGAAAATTGCATATTGGACATTATGTTGGAAGTCTCAAAAATCGAGTATTATTACAGGAAGAGGATAAGTATGATATGTTTGTGTTCTTGGCTGATCAACAAGCTTTGACAGATCATGCTAAAGACCCTCAAACAATTGTAGAGTCTATCGGAAATGTTGCTTTGGATTATCTTGCAGTTGGATTGGATCCAAGTAAATCAACAATCTTTATTCAAAGCCAGATTCCAGAATTGGCTGAACTATCTATGTACTATATGAATCTAGTTTCATTAGCTCGTTTGGAACGAAATCCAACAGTAAAAACAGAGATTGCTCAGAAAGGTTTTGGAGAAAGTATTCCGACAGGATTCTTGGTCTACCCAATCGCTCAATCAGCTGACATCACAGCTTTCAAGGCCAATTATGTTCCTGTTGGGACAGATCAGAAACCAATGATTGAGCAAACTCGTGAAATTGTTCGTTCTTTTAACAATGCATATAACTGTGATGTCTTGGTGGAACCGGAAGGTATTTATCCAGAAAATGAGAGAGCAGGGCGTTTGCCTGGTTTAGATGGAAATGCTAAAATGTCTAAATCACTCAATAACGGTATTTATTTAGCTGATGATGCGGATACTTTGCGTAAAAAAGTAATGAGTATGTATACAGATCCAGATCATATTCGAGTGGAAGATCCAGGTAAGATTGAGGGAAATATGGTTTTCCATTATCTAGATGTTTTTGGTCGTCCAGAAGATGCTCAAGAAATTGCTGACATGAAAGAACATTATCAACGAGGTGGTCTTGGTGATGTGAAGACCAAGCGTTATCTACTTGAAATATTAGAACGTGAACTTGGTCCTATTCGTGAGCGTCGTATCGAATTTGCTAAGGATATGGGAGAAGTTTATAATATGCTTCAAAAAGGTAGTGAAAGAGCGCGTGAAGTTGCAGGTCAAACTCTATCTGAGGTTAAAGGTGCAATGGGACTCAATTACTTTAACTAAGTTTATTTTACAAGAAACTATCATTTCTATCTCAAAGAAAAGATAGTTTTTTATTTACCCCTGTAACATTTGACAAATTTTTATAGAATGGTATGATAGATACAATATAAAAAGAGTCAAGCTCAAAAAGAAAGAAAAGAGGAAACTTCGAATGTCTAATTGGGACACTAAATTTTTGAAAAAAGGTTTTACCTTTGATGATGTATTGCTTATTCCAGCTGAAAGTCATGTGTTGCCTAACGATGCTGATTTAACAACTAAATTGGCAGATAATTTGACTTTAAATATCCCAATTATTACCGCTGCCATGGACACAGTTACAGAGAGTCAAATGGCCATTGCTATTGCTCGTGCAGGTGGTCTCGGAGTTATCCATAAAAACATGTCAATTGCTCAACAAGCAGACGAGGTTCGTAAGGTAAAACGTTCTGAAAATGGAGTTATTATTGATCCGTTCTTCTTGACGCCTGAACATACAATTGCTGAAGCAGATGAGCTTATGGGGCGTTACCGCATCAGTGGTGTTCCAGTTGTTGAAACACTTGAAAATCGTAAATTGGTTGGTATTTTGACAAATCGAGATCTTCGTTTTATTTCAGATTATAACCAACCAATCTCAAATCATATGACTAGTGAAAATCTTGTTACTGCTCCTGTGGGTACAGATCTTGCAACAGCTGAGAGTATTCTTCAAGAGCACCGTATTGAGAAACTTCCTTTAGTAGATGAAGAAGGTCGTCTTTCTGGTTTGATTACTATCAAAGATATTGAAAAAGTTATTGAGTTTCCAAATGCTGCTAAAGATGAGTTTGGTCGTCTATTAGTTGCAGGTGCAGTAGGTGTTACTTCAGATACATTTGAACGTGCAGAGGCTCTTTTTGAAGCAGGAGCGGATGCGATTGTTATTGATACTGCACATGGTCATTCTGCAGGTGTCTTGCGTAAAATTGCTGAGATTCGTGCTCATTTCCCAGATCGTACCTTGATTGCTGGAAATATTGCAACTGCTGAAGGTGCACGTGCCCTTTATGAAGCAGGTGTAGATGTTGTAAAGGTTGGTATTGGACCAGGTTCTATCTGTACTACTCGTGTGATTGCAGGTGTTGGTGTTCCACAAGTAACAGCTATCTACGATGCTGCAGCCGTTGCGCGTGAACATGGAAAAACGATCATTGCTGACGGTGGAATCAAGTATTCTGGAGATATTGTAAAAGCCCTTGCTGCAGGTGGAAATGCAGTTATGCTTGGATCAATGTTTGCTGGAACTGATGAAGCTCCAGGTGAAACTGAAATCTTCCAAGGACGTAAATTCAAGACATACCGTGGTATGGGTTCAATCGCAGCAATGAAGAAAGGTTCAAGCGATCGTTACTTCCAAGGTTCTGTCAATGAAGCAAATAAACTTGTTCCAGAAGGAATTGAAGGTCGTGTTGCTTATAAAGGAGCGGCAGCTGATATCGTCTTCCAAATGATTGGTGGTATTCGCTCTGGTATGGGTTACTGTGGTGCAGCTAACCTTAAAGAGTTACATGACAATGCTCAATTTATTGAAATGTCTGGTGCTGGTTTGAAAGAAAGCCATCCTCATGATGTACAAATTACTAATGAGGCACCAAATTATTCTATGTAAAAGAAATAAAGAGAACTCCCGTGAAAACAGGAGTTCTTTTACAATGTTGTCAATATTCGTTTACAGCAACTTTGCCACCCTGAATAGTGAAGATACTTAGATTTTCTGGTAGATTTTGAAGATGGTCTAAGCTTGTTGTTGTGATAAAGGTTTGGATTGACTGAGAAATCGTTTCTAATAATTTTAACTGTCTAGTATTGTCAAGTTCACTCATAACATCGTCAAGCAATAATATCGGAGATTCTGTAGTAATACTTTCCATTAACTCGATTTCTGCTAATTTTATAGACAGGACGAGACTACGATGTTGGCCTTGACTTCCAAAACTAGCATCCATCCCATTTATATAAAAAGAAATATCATCTCGATGAGGACCGACGCCAGTATTCTTTTTAAATAAATCTCTAGATCTACTTTTTTCTAAAGCAATTTTGAAAGGTTCGGATAAGTCTTCTTTGTCAGTTATCTTGACAGAAGGTTGATAGGATATTGACAGATCTTCAATCTGATTAGAGAGTTCAAAATGTTTCTTACGCCCAAATGATTCTAGTTTTTTTATGAAATCTAAGCGGTGATTCATTACACGACATCCATAATCAATTAGCTGATCATCCAACACAGAAAGGAAGGTTTCATCTATTTTTTGAGCTGATTTTAGATAAGTGTTTCTTTGTTTTAGGATGTGATTATAATTGGTTAAATCTGATAAATAGATTGGCTTAATTTGTCCAAGTTCCATATCAATGAATTTCCGTCGAACCGAAGGTGCTCCTTTAATTAGTTGTAAATCTTCAGGAGCAAATAAGACAACATTCATGTGTCCTACATAATCTGAAAGGCGTGCCTGTTTTAAATGATTAACTTTTGTCACACGGCCTTTTTGTGTTAGTTCGATTTCTAGGGGAATGGATCCAGTTTTTTTCTGAACGAGACCTGAAAGATGAAGTTGTTCCTCATCAAAATGAATGAGATTTTTATCTGTTCTAGTTCGATGACTACGCGTTAAGGCTAAAAAATAGATAGCCTCTAACATGTTTGTTTTTCCTTGTGCATTACGTCCCAAAAAGATATTCAATTTAGGATTAAAGTCTATTTTCGTCTCTTTGTAGTTACGAAAAGTCTTGAGAGATAGGTTTTGTAGCCACATGATTATCTACCAGGGAATCGCGGAGCTTGTTTGTTTTTAGGTGCTGAAGTAGGTTTCGATTTATCTTTTTTTACTCCCTTATTCATCTCCTTAACAAGCTTAGCGATTCGTTCTTTTTCAACTTTATCAGCTTGGTATTCCTCTTGCTCATCAGACGTAGGTTGTGTCAACAAGATGTCAATATTCATGTCAGGGATGTCAACTTTATCACCAATACGAAGTTTTTTACCACGACGACTCTCTAATTCCCCATTAAAGTAAACAGAATGTTCAGAGAGAAATGATTTGATAGCTCCTCCGCTATGTGTAATTCCAAGTTCTTTGAGTAGTGCTTGGAGGGTAATAAATTCTTCAAATAATTTGTATTCCATAATTCACCTCAATCTTTGGTATTATACCATATTTTCCTAAAAATAGTGAGAGAAACAGGGAGAAATGTAAGCGATTTTTATTTCAAAAGTGTTACAGGGAACAAGAAAATTTCAGGTTTTCGTGATATAATAGAAGTCTGTATATGAGGAGGTAAATCATGGAGTTAGTGCATGGAATTTCAACACATTTTATCCAATCAAAGAAGTTTAAAACGAACAAAATTACCGTGCGTTTTACCTCTCCATTATCTCTTGATACGATTACAGGTCGCATGTTGAGTGCGAGTATGCTAGAGACTGCTAATCAGATGTATCCCACTTCTCAAGATTTGAGAATACATTTAGCCAGTCTATACGGTACAGATATGTCAACCAATTGTTTCAGAAGAGGACAAAGTCATATTGTAGAATTGACATTTACCTATGTTCGTGATGAGTTTTTAAGTAGGAAAAATGTTCTAACTTATCAGGTTTTGGAACTTTTAAAAGAAACTCTTTTTTCACCCGTAGTAGTTGATAATGGGTTTGATTCGACCTTATTTGAAATTGAGAAAAAACAATTGTTAGCAAGTTTAGCAGCTGATATGGATGATTCATTTTATTTCGCACATAAAGAATTAGATAAATTGTTTTTTTATGATGAACGTCTCAAATTGGAATACAGTGATTTACGAAATCGTATTTTAGTTGAAACTCCACAAAGTTCTTACTCTTGTTTCCAAGAATTTTTGGCCAATGATCGAATAGATTTCTTTTTCCTAGGTGATTTTAATGAAGTTGAAATTCAAAATGTATTAGAATCATTTGGCTTTAAAGGTCGAGAAGGAGATGTGAAGGTTCAGTATTGTCAAACATATTCTAATATCCTGCAGGAAGGTATGGTTCGGAAAAATGTGGGACAATCCATTTTGGAATTAGGTTATCATTGCCCTTCTGAATATGGTGATGAGCAACATTTACCCATGATTGTAATGAATGGTTTACTTGGTGGATTTGCTCACTCTAAACTATTTACAAATGTCCGTGAAAATGCTGGATTGGCTTATACTATTTCAAGTCAGCTCGATTTGTTTAGTGGATTCTTGAGGATGTATGCTGGTATCAATCGAGAAAATCGGAACCAGGCTCGTAAAATGATGAATAATCAACTGATCGATTTAAAAAAAGGATATTTTACAGAGCTTGAGCTAGAGCAGACCAAGGAAATGATTCGTCGGTCTTTGTTACTTTCTCAAGATAATCAATCTTCATTGTTTGAACGTGCTTATCAAAATGCCTTACTTGGAAAATCTTCAGCAGACTTTAAAAGTTGGGTTGCAAAACTCGAGAAAGTTGACAAAGATGCTATTTGTAGAGCAGCTAATAATGTGAAACTACAAGCGATTTACTTTATGGAAGGAATAGAATGACAAAGGTTGTTTTTGAAGAAAAATACTATCCAGCTGTAAAAGAAATGGTTTATCGAACTCGTTTGTCAAATGGCTTGACAGTTGCTCTTTTGCCTAAAAAGGAATTTAAAGAGGTTTACGGGAGTGTAACTGTACAGTTTGGTTCGGTAGATACGCTTGTCACAGAAGTTGACGGATATGTAAAACAATATCCTGCGGGAATTGCTCATTTTCTTGAACATAAATTGTTTGAGAGAGAAAATGCTAGCGATTTGATGTCGGCTTTTACGAGTCTAGGTGCAGATAGTAATGCCTTTACAAGCTTTACAAAAACAAGCTATCTTTTTTCAGCAACGGATCATTTTTTAGAAAATTTGGACTTACTTGATGAATTGGTAACATCAGCACACTTTACTGAAGATTCCATTTTAAGAGAGCAGGATATTATCCAGCAAGAACGAGAAATGTATCAAGATGATCCAGATTCGTGTTTATTCTTTTCAACTTTAGCGAATTTGTATCCTGGTACACCTTTAGCAACTGATATAGTTGGAAGTGAGGAGTCAATTTCCCAAATCAATCTAACTAATTTGCAAGAAAATTTTACAAGATTTTACAAACCTGTAAACATGTCTCTGTTTTTAGTTGGTAATTTTGATGTGGATCAGGTACAGGATCATTTTGAAAGAAAAGAACTGGAAGATTTAGATGTTCAGGAACTAGCAAGAGAAAAGTTTGTTTTACAACCTGTAAAGCAAACAGACAGCATGAGGATGGAAGTATCTTCTCCCAAACTAGCGATTGGTGTTAGGGGTAAACAAGAAGTTGCTGAAGCGGATTGCTATCGATATCATATTTTATTAAAATTATTGTTTGCAATGATGTTTGGTTGGACTTCGGATCGTTTTCAGAAATTATATGAATCAGGTAAAATTGACGCATCCTTATCTCTGGAAGTTGAAGTAACAAGTCGCTTTCATTTTGTCATGTTGACAATGGATACAAAAGAGCCAGTTGCTTTATCTCATCAGTTTAGGAAGGCTATTCGTAATTTTACAAAGGATTTAGATATTACAGAGGATCATTTAGATATTATCAAAAGAGAGATGTTTGGAGAATTTTTCAGTAGCATGAACTCTCTTGAATTTATTGCAACGCAATATGATGCTTTTGAAAATGGTGAGACAATTTTTGATTTGCCAAAAATTTTACAGGAAATTACTTTAGAGGATGTCCTTGATGCTGGACATCATTTAATAGATGATGGTGATATAGTTGATTTTACAATATTCCCATCGTAGTAACCTATCATAATCGATACTAGAAAGAAGGAATGACAAGTATGAGGAAAAAAACAATTGGTGAGGTTTTACGTTTAGCTAGAACCAACCAAGGGTTGACTTTAGAAGAATTACACAAAAAAACAGAAATTCAGTTGGATATGTTGGAAGCGATGGAAGCTGATGATTTTGATCAACTTCCTAGTCCATTTTATACTCGTTCTTTTCTGAGAAAGTATGCGTGGGCAGTTGAAATAGATGAGCGAATTGTCTTGGATGCTTATGATTCTGGGAGCATGATTACTTATGAAGAAGTAGATGTTGATGAAGACGAGTTGACAGGCAGGAGACGTTCCAGTAAGAAAAATAAGGCATCATTTTTACCTTTATTTTATTTTATACTCTTTGCATTATCGATTGTCATTTTTGTGACCTATTATGTTTGGAATTATCTCCAGACTCAACCTGAGCGTTCATCTGCGTCTAGTTATAGTGTAGTCCAAGCAACAAGCTCAACTAGTTCTGTAACTTCATCCTCAAGTAGTAGTTCATCAAGTAGCTCTTCGAATATGGAACCAGCTATAACGGTATCAGGTGAAGGAAATCAAGTAGAAGTTGCTTATAAAACGAGTAAGGAAACTGCAAAATTACAATTATCAGTCTCAGATGCTAGAAGTTGGGTTAGTGTTTCAGAAAGTGAGCTTGAGGGTGGGGTGACCTTATCACCTGATAATAAAAGTGCGGAAACAACAGTTTCAACTAAAAATTCTGTCACCATTACTTTAGGTGTTGTCAAAGGTGTCGATTTAACAGTAGATAATCAGACTGTTGATTTATCGAAATTAACAGCTCAGACTGGACAAATCACTGTAACCTTTACTAAAAATTAAGGAAAAACGAATGAAAAAAGAACAAATTCCAAATCTCTTAACAATAGGTCGAATTCTCTTTATACCTATTTTTATCTTTATTTTAACGGTAGGAAATTCGATAGAGAGTCATATAGTAGCAGCTATTATCTTTGCTATTGCCAGTATTACAGATTATTTAGATGGATATTTAGCTCGTAAATGGAATGTGGTCAGTAATTTTGGTAAATTTGCAGATCCTATGGCGGATAAGTTATTAGTTATGTCGGCTTTTATTATGCTGATTGAGTTAGGTATGGCTCCGGCTTGGATTGTTGCAGTGATTATCTGTCGTGAGTTGGCTGTGACAGGTTTAAGGCTTTTATTGGTTGAAACTGGTGGAACGGTTTTAGCAGCAGCAATGCCTGGAAAAATTAAAACTTTCAGTCAGATGTTTGCCATTATTTTCTTGCTATTACATTGGACTTTGCTTGGCCAAGTTCTACTTTATGTAGCCTTGTTTTTCACTATCTACTCTGGCTATGATTATTTCAAGGGTAGTGCCTATGTATTTAAAGGGACATTTGGTTCGAAATGAAATCAATAATTGATGTAAAAAATCTTTCTTTTCGCTATAAGGAAAGTCAGGAATACTACGATGTGAAGGATATTACGTTTCACGTGAAACGTGGAGAATGGCTTTCGATTGTAGGGCATAATGGTAGTGGTAAATCAACGACTGTCCGGTTAATTGATGGCTTACTGGAAGCAGAATCTGGAGAGATTGTAATTGATGGCCAACGTTTGACTGAGGAAAATGTTTGGAATATACGTCGTCAAATCGGTATGGTTTTTCAAAATCCAGATAATCAATTTGTTGGAGCGACTGTTGAAGATGATGTTGCCTTTGGTTTGGAAAATCAGGGACTTTCTCGACAAGAAATGAAAAAAAGAGTGGAAGAAGCTTTGGATTTGGTTGGCATGTTGGACTTTAAAAAGAGAGAGCCAGCTCGTCTGTCAGGTGGTCAAAAGCAACGTGTGGCCATTGCAGGTGTTGTAGCCCTAAGACCAGCTATTCTAATCCTAGACGAGGCAACGAGTATGTTGGATCCTGAGGGGCGTAGAGAACTGATTGAGACAGTAAAAGGAATTCGAAAAGACTATGATATGACGGTCATTTCCATCACACATGATTTGGAAGAAGTCGCCATGAGTGATCGTGTATTGGTCATGAAAAAAGGGGAAATTGAATCAACCAGTAGCCCAAGAGAACTTTTCTCTCGAAATGATTTAGATCAAATTGGATTAGACGATCCTTTTTCCAATCAATTAAAACATTCTTTGAGCCAGAATGGCTATGATTTACCTGAAAATTATTTGACAGAAAGTGAGCTAGAGGATAAGCTATGGGAATTGCTCTAGAAAATGTGAGTTTTACGTACCAAGAAGGGACTCCCTTAGCTTCAACAGCTTTGTCGGATGTTTCTTTGACGATTGAAGACGGTTCTTATACGGCTTTAATTGGCCACACAGGTAGTGGCAAATCAACTATTTTACAACTTTTAAATGGTTTATTGGTGCCAAGTCAAGGGAGTGTGCGGGTTTTTGATACCTTAATCACTTCGACTTCTAAAAATAAAGATATTCGTCAAATTAGAAAACAGGTTGGCTTGGTATTTCAGTTTGCTGAAAATCAGATTTTTGAAGAAACGGTTTTGAAGGATGTTGCTTTTGGACCGCAAAATTTTGGAGTTTCTGAAGAAGATGCGGAACAGATTGCGCGTGAGAAACTGGATTTGGTTGGAATTGATGAATCACTTTTTAATCGTAGTCCGTTTGAGCTATCGGGTGGACAAATGAGACGTGTCGCCATTGCAGGTATACTTGCCATGGAACCAGCCATATTAGTCTTAGATGAGCCCACAGCAGGCCTAGATCCCCTGGGAAGAAAAGAGTTGATGAACTTGTTCAAAAAACTCCATCAGTCAGGGATGACCATTGTCTTAGTAACGCATTTGATGGATGATGTTGCTGAATATGCGAATCAGGTATATGTGATGGAAAAGGGACGTTTAGTTAAAGGGGGGAAACCGAGTGATGTCTTTCAAGATGTTGTCTTTATGGAAGAAGTGCAGTTGGGAGTACCTAAACTTACGGCCTTTTGTAAACGATTGGCTGATAGAGGCGTGTCATTTAAACGATTACCGATTAAGATAGAGGAGTTCAAGGAGTCGCTAAATGGATAGTATGATTTTGGGGCGTTATATCCCAGGGGATTCTATTGTTCACAGATTGGATCCACGTAGCAAATTACTGGCTATGATGCTACTGATTTTGATTGTGTTTTGGGCTAATAATCCCTTGACAAATCTGATTCTTTTCATAGCGACAGGGATATTTATTGCCTTGTCAGGAGTATCTCTTTCATTTTTTATTCAGGGCTTGAAGTCTATGTTTTTCTTGATTGCCTTCACAACTATTTTTCAACTGTTTTTCATTTCTAATGGGAATGTTTTATTTGAGTTTTCATTTGTGAGAATCACGGATTATGCTTTGCAACAAGCTGGAATTATTTTTTGTCGCTTTGTATTGATTATTTTCTTTTCAACTTTGTTAACCTTAACGACCATGCCCTTAAGTTTGGCATCAGCTGTCGAAGCTTTATTAGCACCTTTAAAGAGTATGAAAGTTCCAGTTCATGAAATTGGATTGATGCTGTCTATGAGTTTGCGTTTTGTCCCAACCTTGATGGATGATACGACGCGGATTATGAATGCACAGAAAGCGCGTGGAGTGGATTTTGGAGAAGGAAGTATTGTTCAAAAGGTGAAGGCTATGATTCCCATTTTGATTCCTCTTTTTGCGACAAGTTTAAAACGTGCGGATTCCTTGGCTATCGCAATGGAAGCGCGTGGTTATCAGGGTGGAAAAGGCAGAAGTCAATATCGACAATTGAAATGGACTCGAAAGGATACGCTGACCATTCTTGTTATTATCATACTTGGTTGTTGCTTATTTTTCTTAAAATCTTAGTAGCTTTCAGGAATTGATAAAAAGTTACTGTAACAGTTTTTGATATAAAGGTAGGGATATGAACCGTTTTAAAAAATCAAAATATGTCATTATTGTTTTTGTCACTGTTCTGCTTGTGTCAGCTCTCTTAGCGACGACTTATTCAAGTACAATTGTGACAAGATTAGGAGATGGAATCTCAGTGGTTGATAGGGTTGTGCAAAAACCTTTTCAGTGGTTTGATTCTGTCAAATCAGATTTGGCTCATTTGACACGCACTTATAATGAAAATGAAAGTTTGAAGAAACAGATTTACCAATTAGAAGTTAAATCAAATGAGGCGGAAAGTTTAAAGATGGAAAATGAACAACTGCGCCAATTGCTTGATATGAAGTCCAAATTGCAATCTACAAAGACTTTGGCATCAGATGTTATTATGCGTTCTCCAGTATCTTGGAAGCAGGAGTTGACCCTGGATGTAGGCAAATCAAAAGGAGCTTCTGAGAACATGTTAGCCATTGCAAATGGTGGTTTGATTGGGAGTGTTTCAAAAGTGGAAGAGAACTCTACTATGGTCAACCTTCTGACAAATACGGAAAACGCTGATAAGATTTCTGTTAAAATTCAACATGGTTCTACTACAATTTATGGGATTATTGTTGGTTATGACAAGGAAAATGAGGTTCTTAAAATTAGCCAATTAAATAGTAATAGCGATATTAGTGCGGGCGATAAGGTGACCACTGGTGGATTAGGAAACTTTAATGTTGCGGATATTCCAGTTGGTGAAGTGGTTGCCACAACGCATAGTACGGACTATTTGACACGAGAAGTAACTGTTAAATTGAGTGCAGATACTCATAATGTGAATGTGATAGAATTAGTGGGGAATTCATAATGAGACAGTTGAAGCGGGTTGGAGTATTTTTATTGCTTCCTTTCTTTGTTCTAATTGATGCCCATATTAGTCAGCTTCTGGGCTCGTTTTTTCCCCACGTGCAGTTGGCTAGTCATTTTCTATTTTTGTTTCTCTTATTTGAGACGATTGAAGTATCAGAGTATCTCTATTTAGCCTATTGTTTTGTAGTGGGTTTGGTTTATGATATTTACTTTTTCCACTTGGTAGGGATTGCGACTCTGTTATTCGTCTTGTTGGGGGCATTTCTCCATAAATTTAATAGTGTTATTTTATTGAATCGTTGGACGAGAATGTTGGCAATTATTGTCATGACTTTTCTATTTGAGATGGGAGCTTATATACTTGCATTGGTGGTAGGTTTAACTGTGGATAGTATGTCTTTGTTTATAGTCTATAGTTTAGTACCATCAATGATTTTGAACCTTATATGGATGATTATTTTTCAGTTTATTTTTGAAAAATTTTACCTATAAGAAAGAAATAAAAATGTAACAAAGGCGTAATATTCATTAGGCCTTTTTTTGGTATACTAGTAATGTCTTTAAAAGAAGGAGTATCTACGAAATATGAAGAAAAAAATCTTAGCGTCACTTTTACTAAGTACAGTAATGGTTTCTCAAGTAACTGTTTTAACAACTGCGCATGCAGAAACTACTGATGACAAAATTGCTGCTCAAGATAATAAAATTAGTAACTTAACAGCACAACAACAAGAAGCCCAAAAACAAGTTGATCAAGTTCAGGAGCAAGTATCTGCTATTCAAACAGAGCAATCAAACTTGCAATCTGAAAATGATAGACTACAAGCAGAATCTAAAAAGCTTGAGGGTGAAATTACAGAACTTTCTAAGAATATTGTATCTCGTAATGATTCATTACAAAAACAAGCTCGTAGTGCTCAAACAAATGGAGCTGCAACAAATTACATTAATACAATTGTAAACTCAAAATCAATTACAGAAGCTATTTCACGTGTTGCTGCAATGAGTGAAATCGTATCTGCAAACAACAAGATGTTGGAACAACAAAAAGCAGATAAAAAAGCTATTTCTGAAAAACAAGTAGCAAACAATGATGCAATTAATACAGTTATTGCAAATCAGCAAAAACTAGCTGATGATGCTCAATCATTAACTACAAAACAAGCTGAGTTGAAAGCTGCAGAATTGAATCTTGCTGCTGAAAAGGCTACTGCAGAGGATGAAAAAGCAAGTTTACTTGAGAAAAAAGCTGCAGCGGAAGCAGAAGCTAAAGCAGCTGCAGAAGCAGAAGCAGCCTACAAAGCTAAACAGGCAAGTCAACAACAAACAGTTGTTGCTTCTGGGAATACAACTTTCACTGCACAAGTTCAAGCAGTATCTAGTTCTTCTGAATCATCTTCAAGCAGTGCTTCAACAGAATCAACAAGCTACACTCCTGCACCAGTAAAACATCGCCCAACATACAGTACAAATGCTTCAAGTTATCCAACTGGTGAGTGTACATGGGGAGCTAAAACATTAGCACCTTGGGCTGGAGATTACTGGGGTAATGGAGCACAGTGGGCTACAAGTGCAGCTGCTGCAGGATTCCGCACAGGATCTACACCTCAAGTTGGTGCCATTGCATGTTGGAATGATGGTGGATATGGACACGTAGCCGTGGTTACAGCTGTTTCATCATCAACAAGTATCCAAGTATCTGAATCAAACTATGGTGGAAACCGTACAATCGGAAATAAACGTGGTTGGTTCAATCCTACTACAACTTCAGAAGGTTTTGTAACATACATCTATCCAAACTAATGAATGAAACAAAGAGACTCGATTAGAGTCTCTTTTATGATTTATATAGTTAACTTACTCTAAAAATCTGCTAAAATAGCTTGAAAATATTGAAAAAGTATGGTAAAATGAAACTTGTCGTGTGAACGATAATACTCATTCTTGATGAATTGTGAAACAGTTGCCTTTGGGTCGTTTTGCGAGTTGAAGTCAAGAAGAGGAAAAAAACAAAAAGGAGAAATACTCATGGCAGTAATTTCAATGAAACAACTTCTTGAGGCTGGTGTACACTTTGGTCACCAAACTCGTCGCTGGAACCCTAAGATGGCTAAGTACATCTTCACTGAGCGTAACGGAATCCACGTTATCGACTTGCAACAAACTGTAAAATACGCTGACCAAGCTTACGATTTCATGCGTGATGCAGCAGCTAACGATGCAGTTGTATTGTTTGTTGGTACTAAGAAGCAAGCGGCTGATGCAGTTGCTGAAGAAGCAGTACGTTCAGGTCAATACTTCATCAATCACCGTTGGTTGGGTGGAACTCTTACAAACTGGGGAACAATCCAAAAACGTATCGCTCGTTTGAAAGAAATCAAACGTATGGAAGAAGATGGAACTTTCGAAGTTCTTCCTAAGAAAGAAGTTGCACTTCTTAACAAACAACGTGCACGTCTTGAAAAATTCTTGGGTGGTATCGAAGATATGCCTCGTATCCCAGATGTGATGTACGTAGTTGACCCACATAAAGAGCAAATCGCTGTTAAAGAAGCTAAGAAATTGGGAATCCCAGTTGTAGCGATGGTTGACACAAATACTGATCCAGATGATATTGATGTAATCATCCCAGCTAACGATGACGCTATCCGTGCTGTTAAATTGATCACAGCTAAATTGGCTGACGCTATCATCGAAGGACGTCAAGGTGAGGATGCAGTAGCAGTTGAAGCAGAATTTGCAGCTTCAGAAACTCAAGCAGATTCAATTGAAGAAATCGTTGAAGTTGTAGAAGGCGACAACGCTTAATTCATAATAAATAGTAATTACCTAGGAGGGCGGGGCTTAGCCCGGCTCTCCTATTTTTAAAAAATATAGGAGAATCAAAATGGCAGAAATTACAGCTAAACTTGTTAAAGAGTTGCGTGAAAAATCTGGTGCTGGTGTTATGGACGCTAAAAAAGCATTGGTTGAAGTGGAAGGCGATATCGAAAAAGCGATTGAATTGCTTCGCGAAAAAGGTATGGCAAAAGCAGCTAAGAAAGCTGACCGTGTTGCTGCAGAAGGTTTGACTGGTGTTTATGTTAACGGTAATGTTGCAGCAGTTATTGAAGTAAACGCTGAAACTGACTTCGTTGCGAAAAACGCTCAATTCGTTGAATTGGTAAATACTACAGCTAAAATTATTGCTGAAGGAAAACCTGCTAATAATGAAGAAGCACTTGCTTTGACAATGCCTTCAGGTGAAACTCTTGAAGCTGCATACGTATCTGCAACAGCAACTATCGGAGAAAAAATCTCATTCCGTCGCTTTGCGTTGATTGAAAAAACAGATGCACAACACTTTGGAGCATACCAACATAACGGTGGACGTATCGGTGTTATTTCAGTTGTTGAAGGTGGAGACGAAGCACTTGCTAAACAATTGTCAATGCACATCGCAGCGATGAAACCAACAGTTCTTTCTTACAAAGAATTGGATGAGCAATTCGTTAAAGATGAGTTGGCACAATTGAACCACGTTATCGACCAAGATAACGAAAGCCGTGCAATGGTTAACAAACCAGCTCTTCCACACTTGAAGTATGGATCAAAAGCTCAATTGACTGATGAAGTGATTGCTCAAGCTGAAGCTGACATCAAAGCTGAGTTGGCTGCAGAAGGCAAACCAGAAAAAATCTGGGACAAAATCATCCCAGGTAAAATGGATCGCTTCATGCTTGACAACACTAAAGTTGACCAAGCTTACACACTTCTTGCACAAGTTTACATCATGGATGACAGCAAGACAGTTGAAGCATATCTTGAATCAGTTAACGCTTCAGTAGTTGAGTTCGCTCGCTTTGAAGTTGGTGAAGGTATTGAGAAAGCTGCAAACGACTTTGAAGCTGAAGTTGCAGCTACAATGGCAGCAGCCTTGAATAACTAATTATAGAAAGGAAGTAAATTTGCTTCCTTTTTTCTATGCAGTCGATCCCTATAGGGAGAGCTTCCTATTTTCAAGGTAAAAACAAAAAGCCCTATAATAAGGGCCAATTGTATTTAGGAGACTAAACTTCAAATTCATAGAGTGCTGTAGAGAGATAACGTTCACCGTTATCTGGTGCTAGAGCAAGGACTTTTTTACCTGTACCTAATTTTTTGGCAACCTCGATGGCTCCGTAGATAGCTGCAGCTGAGGAAATCCCTACAAGAAAGCCTTCTTTTCCACCAATTTCACGTCCGAGTGCAAGAGCATCATCTGATGTTACACGAACGATACCATCATAAGCATTTGTATCCAGTGTATCAGGAATAAATCCAGCTGATATACCTTGAATTTTGTGAGGACCAGGTTTTTCACCAGATAGAATAGCAGATTCATCAGCTTCCACTGCATAAACTTGAATGTTTGAATTTGCTGATTTGAGTGCATGAGAAACACCAGAAATTGTTCCACCGGTACCAACTCCAGCAACAAAGGCATCTAGTCCATCTTTACCGAAAGCAGCTAGTATTTCAGCTCCTGTTGTTCTTTCGTGTACTTCTGGATTAGCTGGATTGTCAAATTGAAGAGGAAGGAAACCATCACGTTCAGCAGCGATTTCTTGAGCCTTAGCAATAGCGCCTTTCATTCCCTCACTACCAGGAGTTAGGACGAGTTCAGCACCATAAGCTTGGATAATCTTACGTCGTTCTACACTCATAGTTTCAGGCATAACGATGACGACTTTATATCCTTTAGCAGCACCTACCCATGAAAGTCCAATACCAGTGTTTCCACTTGTTGCTTCAACAATTGTAGAACCTGGTTTCAGAATACCGTCTTGTTCAGCTTTTTCAATCATGCTAAGAGCAATACGATCTTTTACAGAAGAACCAGGGTTGAATGCTTCAAGCTTTACATAGACGTCCGCAGCCCCTTCTGGTACGATATTGTTGAGTTTAACAATCGGAGTTTGACCGATTAATTCAGTAATGTTGTTATAAATAGACATATGGATACCTCTTTGTATAAGATATTTCTAGTATAACGCTATCTATACCATTTGTAAAATATAGAAATCCTATCGAAGCGATAGGATTTTTTTATATCACAAGTCTAAGCCATTAATTTTTAAGCGATTGTGATAGGCTAATTCTAGTAGATATTGTCCATATTCTTTGATAAGAGTTTCTTTGTTTTGCTCGCTAAAGTTACCAGCGAGTCCTTGAATGAATTTACCAAATGCCATATTTTTCTCCTTTGTTTACACTAAGTTTACAGGAACTTCAACTTCTCGTAAACCTTGATCAGTTAAGGTAACTTTTCCATGAAAAAACTCTACAAGCGCAGCTTTAATAGTTTCTTTTTCTTCTTTGTCAACATAAATCATCGTATCGACTTGATCTGTAAAGTTTGTATCCAGTTCCATGAGATTATGTTCCTTAAGGAAGTTACTGTACTCTTGGTACTGAGCGTAAGACATTTGAATAGCAATGCCAGCCTGTTCCTTTATTTCAATGATGCCAATTTCTTTGACAGCTAAGGCGACACTACCTGCGTAGGCACGAATCAATCCTCCAGCGCCTAGTTTAATGCCACCAAAGTAGCGTGTCACTACCACACAGACATTAGTAAGATTGTGATTTTCTAGTACCCCAAGCATGGGAACTCCAGCAGTACCACTGGGCTCACCATCATCACTTGTACGTTTGATTTCACTACGTTCTCCAATAATGAAGGCAGAGCAGTTATGCGTAGCTTTGTAGTGCTCTTTCTTGATGGCAGTAATGAAGTTACGAGCCTCTTCTTCGTTATAAACATGCTTGGCATGACAGATAAAGCGGGATTTTTTGATTTCTTCTTGGACTTGTCCGTCCTCTTTAATTGTTCTAAATTCCATGATTTAATTGTACTAAAAAATCATCTAAAGCGCTAGATTTTTACGAATAAAGAAGTATGAAAGTAAATCCAAATTATCTCGGTCGGTTGTTTACGGAGAATGAATTAACTAAAGAGGAACGTCAGTTGGCGGAGAAATTTCCAGCAATGAGAAAGGAGAAGGGGAAATTTTTCTGTCAACGTTGTAATAGTATTATTCCAGAGGAGTGGTATTTGCCTATCGGTGCTTACTATTGTCGAGAGTGCTTGCTGATGAAGCGAGTCAGGAGTGACCAAGCTTTATACTATTTTCCACAGGAGGATTTTCCTAAACAGGATGTTCTTAAATGGCGTGGTCAATTAACTCCTTTTCAAGAAAAGGTGTCAGAGGGATTGATTCAAGCAGTAGACAAGCAGGAACCAACCTTGGTTCACGCTGTAACAGGAGCTGGAAAGACAGAAATGATTTATCAAGTAGTAGCTAAAGTGATCAATGCGGGTGGGGTAGTATGCTTGGCTAGTCCTCGCATAGATGTTTGTTTGGAGCTGTATAAGCGCCTGCAAGATGATTTTGCTTGCAAGATATCTTTACTACACGGAGAATCAGAGCCGTATTTTCGAACACCACTAGTTGTTGCGACGACCCATCAGTTATTGAAGTTTTATCAAGCTTTTGATTTGCTGATAGTGGATGAAGTAGATGCCTTTCCTTATGTTGACAATTCCACGCTTTACCATGCTGTCAAGAATAGTGTAAAGGAGAATGGCTTGAGAATCTTTTTAACAGCAACTTCTACAGATGAGTTAGATAGGAAGGTTCGCATCGGAGAATTAAAACGATTGAGTTTACCAAGACGATTTCATGGAAATCCTTTGATTATTCCTAAACCTGTCTGGTTATCAGATTTTAATCACTGTTTAGAGAAAAGTCGGTTGTCACCAAAGCTAAAGTCTTATATTGAGAAGCAGAGAAAGACAGCTTATCCGTTACTCATTTTTGCTTCAGAAATTAAGAAAGGGGAGCAATTAAAAGAAGTCTTACAGAAGGAATTTCCGCATGAGAAAATTGGTTTTGTGTCTTCAGTTACGGAAGATCGATTAGAGCAGGTACAAGCTTTTCGAGATGGAGAACTGACAATACTTATCAGTACGACAATCTTGGAGCGTGGAGTTACCTTCCCTTGTGTAGATGTTTTTGTAGTAGAAGCCAACCATCGTCTGTTTACCAAATCTAGTTTGATTCAGATTGGTGGACGAGTTGGACGAAGCATGGATAGACCGACAGGAGATCTGCTTTTCTTCCATGACGGGTTAAATACTTCAATCAAAAAGGCAATTAAGGAAATTCAACAGATGAATAAGGAGGCGGGTCTATGAAGTGTTTATTATGTGGGCAGACTATGAAGGCTGTTTTAACTTTCAGTAGTCTTTTACTTCTGAAGAATGATGCCTCCTGTCTTTGTTTAGATTGTGATTCTACTTTTGAGAGAATTGGAGAAGAGTACTGTCCAAACTGTATGAAAACAGAATTGTCAACAAAGTGTCAAGATTGTCAATTTTGGTGTAAAGAAGGAGTTGAAGTCAGTCATAGAGCGATTTTTATTTACAATCAAGCTATGAAGGATTTTTTCAGTCGGTATAAGTTTGATGGAGACTTCCTTTTAAGAAAAGTTTTTGCTTCAGTTTTAAGTGAGGAGTTAAAAAAGTACAAAGAGTATCAATTTGTCGTCATTCCCCTAAGTCCTGAAAGATTGCTCGAGAGGGGATTTAATCAGGTTGAAGGTTTAGTTGAAGCAGCAGGGTTCTCTTTTCAAGACTTACTAGAGAAGAGAGAAGAACGGGCTAGTTCTTCTAAAAATCGTTCAGAACGCTTGGCAACAGAACTTCCTTTCTTTGTCAAAAGTGGAGTCACTATTCCTAAAAAAATCCTACTTATAGATGATATTTATACTACTGGAACAACTATAAATCGTGTGAAGAAACTGTTGGAAGAAACTGGTGCTGAGGATGTGAAAACATTTTCCCTTGTAAGATGAGGAAAAAATTTGCAAAAATAAAATGAAAGCGTTATAATGAAATCAGAAAAACAAAAATGTTTAGAAAGAAGGTACTCATATGATTAAATATAGTATCCGTGGTGAAAACCTAGAAGTAACAGAAGCAATTCGTGATTATGTAGTTTCTAAACTCGAAAAGATCGAAAAGTATTTTCAAGCTGAACAAGAGTTGGATGCTCGAGTTAACTTGAAGGTGTATCGTGAAAAAACGGCTAAAGTGGAGGTAACGATTCCACTTGGATCAATTACTCTTCGTGCAGAAGATGTGTCTCAAGATATGTATGGTTCAATAGACCTTGTAACCGATAAAATTGAACGTCAGATTCGTAAGAATAAAACAAAAATCGAGCGTAAAAATAAAAACAAGGTAGCAACTAGTCAATTATTTACAGATGCTTTGGTGGAAGATACAAATGTTGTCCAATCTAGAGTGGTTCGTTCAAAACAAATTGATTTAAAACCAATGGATTTGGAAGAAGCTATTCTACAGATGGATTTGTTGGGACATGATTTCTTTATCTAT
The DNA here is from genome assembly GCF_002096835.1 of Streptococcus mitis. Lineage (GTDB taxonomy): Bacteria > Bacillota > Bacilli > Lactobacillales > Streptococcaceae > Streptococcus > Streptococcus mitis_W. The sequence continues at coordinate 48,423 of NZ_NCVG01000017.1, forward strand.
GTGGATGTTGAAGATCAGACAACCAATGTGATTTATCGTCGTGAGGATGGCGAGATTGGCTTGTTAGAAGTTAAAGAATCTTAATTTCAATATGTGTAAAGGAAGGTTTACTGAATTGTAAACCTCCTTTTTCTTATAATTGATAGAATTACTGATTACACTTTTAAAAAGTCGCTTTTTGGTGGTTATTATGGTATAATGGGTGCCAAGAGGTTTGGAATGAAAAAATTTTATGTAAGTCCTATTTTCCCCTTAATATTAGGAATAGTGGCGTTCGGAGTGCTATCTGTGCAACTTGTTTTTGTAAGGAATACACTGGTAACGCTATTTCTTTTCCTACTTATTTTGGGTTCATATATTTTACTATTCATCCATCAGAGAGACTACTACTCAAGGAGTGAAGTAGAACAAATCCAGTATGTAAACCACCAAGCTGAAGATAGTTTGACAACCTTGTTAGAACAGATGCCTGTCGGAGTTATTAAACTAGACTTATCGTCAGGTGAAGTTGAATGGTTCAATCCTTACGCTGAATTGATTTTGACTAATGAAGTGGGCGAGATTGATGTTGCATTAATTCAAACAATTATAAAGGCTTCTGTGGGGAATCCAGGTTCTTATGCTACCTTGGGTGAGACTCGTTATTCGGTTCATATGGACAAGGTATCTGGAGTTCTTTACTTCTTTGATGTGTCTGGAGAATACGAAGCGACTGTTGAGTTAGTTACGAGTAGACCTGTTATTGGGATTGTCTCCGTTGACAACTATGATGACTTAGAAGATGAAACATCGGAGTCTGATATCAGCCATATTAACAGTTTTGTAGCCAATTTTGTTGCAGAATTTGCTGGGAAGCATGCTATGTTCTCTCGTCGAGTGAGTATGGACCGCTTTTATCTATTTACGGACTACACGGTGCTTGAGGGATTGATGAACGATAAATTTTCTGTTATTGATGCTTTCAGAGAAGAGTCGAAACAGAGACAGTTGCCCTTGACCTTAAGTATGGGATTTTCTTATGGTGATGGAAATCATGATGAGATAGGGAAAGTTGCTTTGCTCAATTTGAACTTGGCTGAAGTGCGTGGTGGCGACCAGGTGGTTGTCAAGGAGAATGACGAAACTAAAAATCCAGTTTATTTTGGTGGTGGGTCTGCTGCCTCAATCAAACGTACACGGACTCGTACGCGTGCTATGATGACGGCTATTTCAGATAAGATTCGTAGTGTGGATCAGGTTTTTGTAGTTGGTCACAAAAATCTGGATATGGATGCTTTGGGTTCTGCTGTAGGTATGCAGTTATTTGCCAGCAATGTGACTCAAAATAGCTATGCTCTTTACGATGAAGAACAAATGTCGCCGGATATTGAACGAGCTGTTTCATTCTTAGAAAAAGAAGGAGTTACGAAGTTGTTGTCTGTTAAGGATGCAATGGGGATGGTAACCAATCGTTCTTTGTTGATTCTTGTAGATCATTCAAAGACAGCTTTAACTTTATCAAAAGATTTTTATGATTTATTTACCCAAACCATCGTCATTGACCACCATAGAAGGGATCAGGATTTCCCAGATAATGCAGTCATTACTTATATTGAAAGTGGTGCAAGTAGTGCTAGTGAGTTGGTAACGGAATTGCTACAGTTCCAAAATTCTAAGAAAAATCGTTTGAGTCGTATGCAAGCAAGCGTCTTGATGGCTGGTATGATGTTGGATACTAAAAATTTCACCTCACGAGTGACTAGTCGAACATTTGATGTTGCTAGCTATCTCAGAACGAGAGGAAGTGATAGTATTGCTATCCAGGAAATCGCTGCGACAGATTTTGAAGAATATCGTGAGGTCAACGAACTGATTTTACAGGGGCGTAAATTAGGTTCAGATGTATTGATAGCAGAGGCTACGGACTCGAAATGCTATGATACAGTTGTTATTAGTAAGGCAGCAGATGCCCTATTAGCTATGTCAGGTATTGAAGCGAGCTTTGTTCTTGCGAAGAATACACAAGGATTTATCTCTATCTCAGCTCGCAGCCGTAGTAAGCTGAATGTACAACGGATTATGGAAGAGTTAGGCGGTGGAGGCCACTTTAATTTGGCAGCAGCTCAAATTAAGGATTCAACCTTGTCAGAAGCAGGTGAAAAACTGACAGAAATTGTATTAAATGAAATAAAGGAAAAGGAGAAAGAAGAATGAAAGTAATCTTTTTAGCAGATGTTAAAGGAAAAGGTAAAAAAGGCGAAATTAAGGAAGTACCAACAGGGTATGCGCAAAACTTTCTTATCAAAAAGAATCTAGCCAAAGAAGCGACTGCTCAAGCTGTAGGTGAACTTCGTGGTAAACAAAAATCTGAAGAAAAAGCTCACGCTGAGATGATTGCAGAAGCAAAAACAATTAAAGCCCAACTAGAAGCAGAGGAAACTATTGTAGAATTTGTTGAAAAGGTTGGTCCAGATGGCCGTACTTTTGGTTCTATTACCAATAAGAAAATTGCAGAAGAATTGCAAAAGCAATTTGGAATTAAGATTGATAAACGTCATATCCAAGTACAAGCTCCGATTCGAGCAGTTGGTTTGATTGATGTACCAGTGAAAATCTATCAAGATATCACAAGTGTGATCAATCTTCGTGTGAAAGAAGGGTAAATTTACACTTTCTTGACAAGATTGTAAAAGGAAGGGAAGTCTGATGGCAGAAGTAGAAGAGTTACGAGTACAACCTCAAGATATCTTAGCTGAGCAATCCGTTTTAGGGGCTATCTTTATTGACGAGAGTAAGCTTGTTTTTGTGCGAGAATATATTGAGTCTCGGGACTTTTTTAAGCATGCCCATCGTTTGATTTTCCAAGCTATGGTCGATTTATCCGATCGTGGCGATGCTATAGATGCAACAACGGTTCGTACTATCCTTGATAATCAAGGTGATTTGCAGAATATTGGCGGCCTGTCTTACTTGGTTGAGATTGTCAATTCTGTGCCAACTTCTGCTAATGCGGAGTATTATGCTAAAATCGTTGCAGAAAAGGCTATGTTACGGCGATTAATCGCCAAGTTGACAGAGTCTGTCAATCAAGCTTACGAGGCTTCGCAACCAGCTGATGAAATCATTGCTCAGGCAGAAAAAGGGCTGATTGATGTCAGTGAAAATGCTAATCGAAGTGGATTTAAGAACATTCGAGATGTGTTGAATATCAACTTTGGAAATCTGGAGACTCGCTCGCAACAAACGACTGATATTACAGGGATTGCGACAGGTTATCGTGATTTGGATCATATGACGACTGGTCTTCATGAGGAGGAGTTGATTATCTTAGCAGCTCGTCCAGCGGTTGGTAAGACAGCCTTTGCCTTGAATATCGCTCAGAACATTGGGACTAAGTTGGACAAAACGGTTGCTATTTTTTCACTCGAAATGGGTGCGGAAAGTCTAGTGGACCGTATGCTTGCGGCAGAAGGTTTGGTAGAGTCTCATTCTATTCGTACAGGGCAATTGACAGATGAGGAGTGGCAAAAGTATACCATTGCTCAAGGGAATCTAGCTAACGCCAGTATCTATATTGATGATACGCCAGGAATTCGGATTACAGAGATTCGTTCTCGTTCTCGTAAACTGGCTCAAGAAACTGGAAATCTAGGCTTGATTTTGATAGACTATTTGCAGCTTATCACGGGAACTGGTCGAGAAAATCGTCAACAAGAGGTTTCAGAAATTTCACGTCAGTTGAAAATTTTAGCTAAGGAACTGAAAGTTCCAGTAATCGCTTTAAGTCAGCTTTCTCGTGGTGTAGAACAACGTCAGGATAAGAGACCGGTCTTGTCTGATATTCGTGAATCTGGGTCTATTGAGCAGGACGCTGATATCGTGGCCTTTCTGTATCGCGACGATTACTATGAGCGTGGTGGTGAAGAAGAGGAAGGCATACCGAATAATAAGGTAGAAGTTATTATCGAGAAAAACCGTAGTGGAGCTCGTGGAACGGTGGAATTGATTTTCCAAAAAGAATACAATAAATTTTCAAGTATCTCAAAGAGGGAGGCATAAGATGTCAGACGCATTTACAGATGTAGCCAAGATGAAAAAAATCAAAGAAGAAATCAAGGCACATGAGGGACAAGTCGTAGAAATGACTTTGGAGAATGGTCGTAAGCGCCAAAAAAATAGATTGGGTAAGCTAATTGAGGTTTATCCATCCCTATTTATCGTTGAATTTGGAAACGTTGAAGGGGATAAACAAGCTAATGTTTACGTTGAATCCTTTACTTACTCAGATATCCTTACAGAAAAGAATTTGATTCATTATCTTGACTAAAGTGAGAAATTTTCTCACTTTTTCTTTTTTCTCCGAATAATTTAAGTGAAGGCAATCTTCGATTTATATTATTTTTCAAGGAGGAAGAATGAAAATTTCACCATTTAAAGTAACAGAAACAGGATTTTCTTTTAGAAAATCAGTTAAAAAGGTTGTTCCTTTTTTAGTAGTAGGATTGATGCTAGCAGCGGGTGATAGTGTCTATGCCTATTCCGGAGGAAATGGATCGATTGCGCGTGGGGATGATTATCCTGCTCATTATAAAAATGGGAGCCAGGAGATTGATAAGTGGCGGATGTATTCTCGTCAGTGTACTTCTTTTGCAGCCTTTCGTTTGAGTAATGTCAATGGTTTTGAGATTCCGGCAGCTTATGGAAATGCGAATGAATGGGGATATCGTGCTCGTCGTGAAGGATATCGTGTAGACAATACACCAGCTATTGGCTCCATTGCTTGGTCTACTGCAGGAACTTATGGTCATGTTGCCTGGGTGTCAAATGTAGTGGGAGATGAGATTGAGATTGAAGAATACAACTATGGAATAAGGGAATCTTACAATAAGCGCGTCGTGAAGGCAAATACTATGACTGGTTTTATTCATTTTAAAGATTTAGCTGGTGGCAGTGTTGGGAATAGTCAATCCTCAGTTTCAACAGGAGGAACACATTATTTTAAGACTAAGGCTGCGATCAAAAATCAGCCTCTAGCTAGCGCAACTACGATTGATTACTATTATCCTGGGGAGAATGTTCATTATGATCAAATTCTCGAAAAAGATGGGTACAAGTGGTTGAGTTATACGGCTTATAACGGAAGTCGTCGCTATATCCAGCTAGAGGGAGTAAGCTCTTCACAGAATTATCAGAATCAATCAGGAAATAGCTCTAACTATGGATCCAATAACAGTTCAACTGTCGGTTGGAAGAAAATAAATGGTAGTTGGTATCATTTTAAATCAAATGGGTCTAAATCAACGGGTTGGCTGAAAGACGGATCTAGTTGGTATTATTTGAAATCATCTGGTGAAATGCAGACAGGATGGTTAAAGGAAAATGGTCTGTGGTATTATTTGGATAGCTCAGGGGCAATGAAAACAGGTTGGTATCAAGTCTCTGATAAGTGGTATTATTCTTACTCTTCAGGTGCCTTAGCTGTTAATACGACGGTGGATGGCTACAGAGTAAACAGTGATGGAGAACGAGTATAGAAAATGGGAGTAGGAAATTTTTCCTACTCTTTTCTGTAAGCAGTTTCCTTGACATTTTTTTTATTTTGCGCTATCATATGTCCATATAATATATGGGAGTCTGTGTACAGTCTGAGAGGAAGCGTTAAGCTTCGACCGCACCTGATCTGGGTAATGCCAGCGTAGGGAACGATACTTAGTCTACTCTTGACCTTTTCCATATATGGTAAAGGTTTTTCTTTTTATCAAAGGAAAACGAGAAGAGGAGGTTGTTATGAAAGCAAGCATTGCCTTGCAAGTTTTACCCCTATCACAGGGAATTGATCGGATTGCTGTTATTGATCAGGTCATTGCTTATCTGCAAGCTCAAGAAGTGACCATGGTAGTGACACCATTTGAAACAGTCTTGGAAGGGGAGTTTGATGAGCTTATGCGCATTCTCAAAGAAGCGCTAGAAGTGGCAGGACAAAAGGCAGATAATGTCTTTGCCAATGTCAAAATAAATGTAGGAGAGATTTTAAGTATTGATGAGAAACTTGAAAAGTATACTGAGACGACACATTAGTCTATTGGGCTTTATGGGGGTCTTGTCAATCTGGCAGTTAGCAGGTTTTCTTAAACTTCTCCCCAAGTTTATCCTGCCGACACCTCTTGAAATTCTCCTGTCCTTTGTTCGTGATAGAGAATTTCTCTGGCACCATAGCTGGGCGACCTTGAGAGTGGCTTTGCTAGGTCTAATTTTGGGAGTTTTGATTGCCTGTCTCATGGCTGTGCTCATGGACAGTTTGACTTGGCTCAATGACCTGATTTACCCTATGATGGTGGTTGTTCAGACTATCCCGACCATTGCCCTAGCCCCTATCCTGGTTTTGTGGCTCGGTTATGGGATTTTGCCCAAGATTGTCTTGATTATCTTGACGACTACCTTTCCTATCATCGTCAGTATTTTGGACGGTTTTAGGCATTGTGACAAGGATATGCTGACCTTGTTTAGTCTGATGCGGGCCAAACCTTGGCAAATCCTGTGGCATTTTAAAATCCCAGTCAGCCTGCCTTACTTTTATGCAGGTCTGAGAGTCAGTGTCTCCTACGCTTTTATCACAACAGTAGTATCTGAGTGGTTGGGAGGCTTTGAAGGACTAGGTGTTTACATGATTCAGTCCAAGAAACTGTTTCAGTATGATACCATGTTTGCTATTATTATTCTGGTATCGATTATCAGCCTTCTGGGTATGAAGTTGGTCGATATCAGCGAGAAATATGTTATTAAATGGAAACGTTCGTAGAATTAGAATGTTTCAAAAAGAAAAGAGGAAATCAAAATGAAAAAAACATGGAAAGTGTTTTTAACGCTTGTAACAGCTCTTGTAGCTGTTGTGCTTGTGGCTTGTGGTCAAGGAACTGCTTCCAAGGACAACAAAGAAGCAGAACTCAAGAAGATCGACTTTATCCTAGACTGGACACCAAATACCAACCACACAGGGCTTTATGTTGCTAAGGAAAAAGGTTATTTCAAAGAAGCTGGAGTGGATGTTGATTTGAAATTGCCGCCAGAAGAAAGTTCTTCTGACTTGGTTATTAACGGTAAGGCACCATTTGCAGTGTATTTCCAAGACTATATGGCTAAAAAATTGGAAAAAGGGGCAGGCATTACTGCTGTTGCAGCTATCGTTGAACACAATACATCAGGAATCATTTCTCGTAAATCTGACAATGTAGCTAGTCCAAAGGACTTGGTTGGTAAGAAATACGGAACTTGGAATGATCCAACTGAACTTGCTATGTTGAAAACCTTGGTAGAATCACAAGGCGGAGATTTTGAGAAGGTAGAAAAAGTACCAAACAACGACTCAAACTCGATTACACCGATTGCCAATGGGGTCTTTGATACTGCTTGGATCTACTACGGTTGGGATGGTATCCTTGCAAAATCTCAAGGTGTAGATGCTAATTTCATGTACTTGAAAGACTACGTTAAAGAATTTGACTATTACTCACCAGTCATTATTGCTAACAACGACTATTTGAAAGACAACAAAGAAGAAGCTCGCAAAGTTATCCAAGCTATCAAAAAAGGCTACCAATATGCTATGGAGCATCCAGAGGAAGCAGCTGATATCCTCATCAAAAATGCACCTGAACTCAAGGAAAAACGTGACTTTGTCATCGAATCTCAAAAATACTTGTCAAAAGAATACGCAAGCGACAAGGAAAAATGGGGGCAATTTGATGCAACTCGCTGGAATGCCTTCTACAAATGGGATAAAGAAAATGGTATCCTTAAAGAAGATTTGACAGACAAAGGCTTCACCAACGAATTTGTGAAATAATGACAGAAATTAGACTAGAACACGTCAGTTATGCCTATGGTCAGGAGAGGATTTTAGAGGACATCAATCTGAAAGTCACTTCAGGTGAAGTGGTTTCTATCCTAGGCCCAAGTGGTGTTGGTAAGACTACGCTTTTCAACTTAATTGCGGGGATTTTAGAAGTCCAGTCAGGGCGAATCGTCCTTGATGGAGAGGAAAATCCCAAGGGGCGCGTGAGTTATATGTTGCAAAAGGATCTGCTCTTGGAGCACAAGACCGTGCTTAGCAATATCATTCTGCCCCTCTTGATTCAAAAGGTGGATAAGGCAGAAGCTATTGCTCGCGCAGATGAAATTCTTGCGACCTTCCAGTTGACAGCTGTAAGAGATAAATACCCTCATGAACTCAGTGGGGGGATGCGTCAGCGTGTGGCCTTGCTTCGTACCTATCTTTTTGGGCACAAACTCTTTCTCTTGGATGAGGCCTTTAGCGCCTTGGATGAGATGACCAAGATGGAACTCCACGCTTGGTACCTTGAGATTCACAAGCAGTTGCAGCTAACGACCCTGATCATCACGCATAGTATCGAGGAGGCCCTCAGTCTCAGCGACCGCATCTATATCTTGAAAAATCGCCCTGGGCAGATTGTTTCAGAAATTAAACTAGATTGGTCTGAAGACGAGGACAAGGAAGTCCAAAAGATTGCCTACAAACGTCAAATCTTGGCAGAATTAGGCTTAGATAAGTAGAAAAATAGGGAGTTGGTGAAGATTATCCTTTACCAGCGCCCTTTTTCTTTTAAAAATGAGAAAATTTCGGTATAATAGTCATTATACCGAAATCATTCTATAATCGTTGATACATAAGGGTTTTATGTGTCACTTTTTTTATTTTGTGGACTTTTTTAAGAACTTTTTATTTTTTCGAGGGCAGTTTCAAAGAATGAGACTGCTCTTTTTTGGTTCTCTTTTGATAAATGGCTGTACGTATCCATAGTTACAGATATTTTTGCATGGCCAAGCCGTGTCTGTATCTCCTTGTATGGTAATCCGGCATTAAGCAAGATACTAGCGTGAGTGTGTCGGAAAGCATGAAAGCCTAAATCAGTACAGTTAGCGTTTTTTAAGTGCTTATGTAGGCGATAATCAACCTTTCGAGTATTGACATAGTTGTCAAAGCTATCAGAGAATACTTTCTCATAGGTTAAGCCAATGTTTCTACCGTTTTCTGCTTGTCTTGCTCGGTAGAGACGAAGCATGAGCACTGTTTTATGATCGATATCTAAAACTCTATAGCTTGATTTTGTCTTAGGACTGTTTACCTGGTTTAAAATGTTGAGTGTTTTGTTAATATCGATCGTTCCGTTCTGCAGGTCAATATCAGACCATTCCAGGGCCAGACATTCACGGATGCGCAGTCCAGTAGCTAGGAGCGTTTTATAAAGCACAGTATCATAAAAATTGATAAAGGTATTCTCCAGGTTATCGAGATAGGAGAGGAAGTTTTTAAGTTCCTGATCTTGAAAGTATTTAATTTCTTGTTTATCTCTGGTTATCTTTCTAGGAATAACAATATCACGAGCAGGGTTATTGTCTAATGCTTGAATAGAAATTCCATACTGTAGAATACGTTTATTTAAGGCATGAAGATGATTGTATTCTTTATATCCTGTTCCGTCCTGATTGTACTCATCCGCCCACTTATTTACCTGAGTTTGGATAATAACAGGAGTAAGTTTATCTAGTTTGTAAGTACTAAATGAGGGCAAGAGGTAATTATTTAAGCAACCTTTTATCTTTATCTGCGTATTAGTCTTTATGGTATGCTGGTAGGTTTGCCAGAATAAGTCCACAAGTTCGCTATAGGTTGTTATATGTGAGCGTTGTTTCCGTGTAGAGCCGTTTTTCTCAAATTCTACCTTAGCCTGGGTGGCCTTGTTTCTGAGTTCTTTCTTTGTTCGTGCTGATATGGTAGTCTTGACCTTCTTACCAGTCACAGAATCAATGCCAAGATAGATACTGGAGTCCTGTTCCGTCCTGATTGTACTCATCCGCCCACTTATTTACCTGAGTTTGGATAATAACAGGAGTAAGTTTATCTAGTTTGTAAGTACTAAATGAGGGCAAGAGGTAATTATTTAAGCAACCTTTTATCTTTATCTGCGTATTAGTCTTTATGGTATGCTGGTAGGTTTGCCAGAATAAGTCCACAAGTTCGCTATAGGTTGTTATATGTGAGCGTTGTTTCCGTGTAGAGCCGTTTTTCTCAAATTCTACCTTAGCCTGGGTGGCCTTGTTTCTGAGTTCTTTCTTTGTTCGTGCTGATATGGTAGTCTTGACCTTCTTACCAGTCACAGAATCAATGCCAAGATAGATACTGGAGCGGTAGACTGCTGATCCGTCTTTTTTCGTGTGTTGTGTAATTTTCATGGTTTTACTCCTTTTTCCATCAGCAGGCAAGCAATTAGAAAAGGTTTTGAGTTTATACCATGCGAGGAGCTACGAGAACCCCTCTATTTTCGATTTTAAGAGGACGGACGGTAAATTATACAAGAATAGGAAGCAAGGCGGATATGGGGCATATATGGGGTTTGAAAAAGCCCATATATTGCAAGTAGTTCTATCTTAATGTGTCAGTGATATTATACCAATTATTCGGAAATCCAAGTGTGTCCAATACAATGCCGGCTTCAATGGAGGGCGCTTTTTTATTTAGAGCTTTGGTTCTTTTTATAATAGTGTTATGTAATTGAGCGTATTGTGTGGAAGCAAGTAGGCATTGCAAGGCAAGAAAAACATAATATACAGATTGTCTTGATGTATTGGCATTGTTATTGTAATAGTGGAAATAAGCTAGTTGTGGAAGATTCTCACGACATTTATAATTGAAAAGTTTATTATTATGAGCAGTGATATTTCTAATTTCTAGTATATTTTTAATAATACTTTCTAAAGCCTTTCCGCTTAAAAGGTCTTTACTAGGTCTATTTTGGATGTATTCAATATTTTCTTGTAAGAATGGTGATAAATCTCTAGCTATTTGATTTTTTATATCAGTGTTTAGATTTCTATAAAAGTTAAATGCTTGCCCTAATGTAAGTTCATTGATGATAACCCAGAAAGGAACAACGCCATGTTGTTTATAGTGGTGTTTTATAGAATTGTTTTGCTTATCCCTATTATAATCATTGAGTATTTTAGCTAATATACTGATTAAATTTGTAATTTGTGCGAGCCTTTTTGCATCTTTTTGTGTTTCAAAATTATTAATATCTAGATAAGAGTATGGCTTTGGATATGATTCTGAAAAACGATATGCCAGTACGGATTTAAAGTGTTTTTCTGCATCTATAATTGCTTTTAAAAAAGCTGATTTAATTTCTTTATCGTAAAAGTGTGTTGCAGCTATTTCTCTAAAGTCTGCACCAGCTATAAATTTATCTTTTGATGTTTGAAAAAACTTACTATATCCGTTGACGACGTTGTAATAGTTGTTAGTTAGAAGGTATCTTTTACATTCTTCTATGTTATCTATTTCTAAACCTCTAGACTGGAGAAGTTTTATTTGTTCATCTAATGTTTGAAATGGTTTCATATATGTTCCTTATATACAAAAACACCACCTAGTAGAACTAGGCGGTGTTTCGCGTACTCTGTTCCCTTGGGAGCAGAAACTCTTCTCATTGCCTAATAATACTGTAATTTTTAGTTTTTGTCAATATTTTTAGTTTGTTTTTTAAAAATTTTTGAGTATCGAAAAAACTCAACGCTGGGAAAGTTGCTTTTATTGCATTGTCAGACAAGTCAGCAGTAGCAGGCTTGTCTTTTTCTATTTGTCACTTTTGCCGTTTTTTGCGCTTTAGTTTGTAAAATTGGCTTTCTATTTTTCACTTTCCCTTGTTTTTGCACAATAGACCTTAGAAATAGGGGCACTATTGGCGAATATGGAGGATTTTTATAGAATCTTCTCAAAAACCATTGTAGCCTGGATACGGTCACCACCGCCTAAACCTTTGCTTCCACCATTGGCGGTTGTGATTGTATGTAGGCGATAACCTTTTGAAGCTTGTTTATTGATAACCTCTTCTAATTCTGTAAGGTTTCCTGATCCAGTGCCGAAAAACTTTTCTTTCAAAGTTACCTGAAGAACAACGTAGTGTAGTCCATTTACTCCAGAAGCGGTAGAAAAACTACCTTCTTGTTTTACAGTATCAAAAAATCCCATGGGGGTTACTCCTTTTCGTTGTCTCTCTCAGATAGTTTTTGAACTAAATCAAAAGCTATTTTTTTATCATAGTCATTTAAAGAAATATAGTTGATTAAAATATCTGCAAAATTTGTATTGTTCTCTTTATCAGCATTTATTAGTTCTTCAATTGTAAACATATACGATGGGATATGATTAAGCAATCCTTTTCCAAAATTGTTATACTTTACAGGATTATTTATATGTTCTTCAACGTTTTTATATGCCGAACCAAGTTCATTTATTTTTTCAATATCTATATCATTAAGTAATTTTTTAAATTCGTTACTTTGGATTATTTTTAAAATATTTTGTTTATCTTCAAATCCTAATAAGTAAGCAACATTTACTCCGAAGTAGTCAGCAAGCTGTCGAGCTTTTTCTGGTTTGATTTGACTTTCTCCGTTTTCCCATTTTTGGTATCCTCTACGGGTCACACCCATAACTTTAGCGACGTCCTCTTGAGTGTCGCCTTTTTTTTGTCTCAACTCTTTTAATCTGTTCATGTATATTACCTCATTTTAATTATATCACAAAATAACAAAAAGCTAACAAAAAATTCACTTTTTATCATTTTGTTGTTGACAACTAACAAAAAATACGCTACAATACAACCAAGCTAACAAATAGTTAGCAAAAGAAAGGGAGGATTTTATTGCTTATTACCTCAACACAAGCAAAAGCGATTCGCCGAAAGCAAGCTGATAAGAAATTGACTGCTAAGCAAGCAGGCGAAGAAATCGGAGTTACACAAGTTACCTATCGAAAAATTCGAGACGGTGGCGAAGTCAAGCCGAGCATTTACCAAAAAGCCATGGAATGGCTTGCTGAAGATTATTAGAAAGGAGCATAAGACAGAATCAAGAATATTTCTGCTTGCTACCTATGGCAGTATCAAGGGTTTGTAGGGGTTTATTCTCTCCTAAATTTTCCCTACCACAATGATTTACCTTGGTACTGTTTTAGGTGGCAAGCACGAGCAACAAGAAGAAAGGAGTGAACCAATGGAATTGGTTTATATGGACGGCAAGAAAGAGCCGTATACACTGAGCAGTATCGTTGCAGACTGCGCTGAAATTAAGCACAGACATTTGAAGATTTTGCTGAATAAACACCGAGAGGACTTTGAGAGTTTTGGAAAGGTGACATTTAAAATTTCACCTTCAGAGAGTGGGCAAAATGTACGGGATTATATTTTGAACGAGCAACAAGCAACATTGCTGATCACTTACTTACGAAATACAGAACCCGTAAAAGAGTTTAAGAAGAACCTAGTCAAAGCCTTTTTTGAAATGCGTGATGAACTTTCTAAACGCTATCTTCAAAGAGAACTGGAAAAACCGAAGCGTAAAAGTTTAACTGAAGCTATTCAAACATGGGAGAAAGCCCCCAAGCATGCCTATAGTACTCTTACAAACTTACTACTAAAGGGGGTGACAGGGAAGAATAAAGCGCAACTCATGAAGGAGCGAGAAAGTAAGAACGGCATTGAGGGCTTGACAAGTGCAGAACTGACAAACTACCAACGTTTGGAAGATATGGCAATAGCTATGATTAATTTGAATAGGGGGTATTCAGAAATTAAGGAATTAATTTTTAAAGTATAGGAGTATAGAAAATGGAAAATGATTTTAAGACAGTTACAAATGCCAAGGGGTTAGAAATTCCTAAGTATCCCAAGGATTTTAAAAAGCTAGTTGAGAAAGACAGACAACTAGCCGAATATATTTGTATGAACTACGAGAACTTGGACAGTGAAGACCTGGGCGCATTTCTTGAAACGGTGGAGCAGGGATTCAGTTGGATTCTAGATCTTATCGAAAGCAAAGACTTGCTTTATAAACCACAGTCAGGTAGTAATTATGCAAAAAGAAAATAAAAAAATCACTTGCTCAAATTTTAGACGAGGAGAGCAAGCGACACAATTCAGAGTATAGAAATTTTTTCTATGCTTTGATTATAGCAAAAAATATCTATTCTATCAAATATCTCAAGAAAAACCGAAGAGCAGGCAAGCAATTAGAAAAGGTTTTGAAAATCAAGTGCTGATAGGGTGATTCTAAGGCCTTGTTTAGCTGAAAGATGGGTAATTACTCACGAAACACCGCTACAAGCGTTCGCCAACTTGGGGCAATCGCCCAGCGTTTGGAGTGGTGAAACAATCCAATATAGGAAAAAGGGAAAACAGACTATGACAGAAACAACATACGATATTATCGCTAAAAGCTTGGATAGAATTAGTATGGAATTACACCAAGCAGACGAAAACAATGATTTTTTAAGAATAGGACTCTTATCAGGACAATTAAAAGCTATCAAAGAAGATTTACACCGCTTACTTTGGATTGAACTTCCTGAATTGAATGACAGCCATAAAATCAAAGCGATCTCTAAAAGAACTACGGGAATCTTTTTCAGCCCTGGTATTTTTGAATTGGATGCTATGCGACAAGCATTCTTTAAACGCCAAGCCAAGCATTTTTTTGACAATGCAACAGAGCAACAGGCGTATATAGAATATGCTGAAAAGGAGTATTTAGAGGCTACTATAACCTTGAAGGATATTCTTTTTAACTCTAAAAATGGGACTCGACAAGTAAATAAAGATTGTCTTGTAGAAAAATTTGAAGAGGCAATGCAATGACACAATCAGAATTTTACAACCGAATGACTAAAATCAAGGATAGACATCCGAACCTCTTTCAGTTCATAATTGACTTTTTAGATGATAAAGTAACTCCAGAAGAGGTGTACGACTTTCTGAAGATGGAGCACAGCTATCAAGTGAATTATATCAAGAATTACCAAGCGAGGGCATAGCATGAATGAACTAGATTTAAGCAATACACAGGCGCTTATTTTTACCGTGATATTGGTTGACTTTCTCATGTATCTAAACCACCGAGACCGCAAAAAAAGCGCCCAAATCGAGCGAGAAAGTACACAGACGATAGAAACAATTAGCGAGGGTTTAAGCCCTGATTATGGGCGATATATTCAGCTTGCAGCGGTTAAGCCATGGGGGTAATAAGATGTTTGAAAAAATGATTGAAGATTTAAAGTCTAAGATTTTGGAAGCAGTGGAACGGTATTTAAAAAGCCATGAGAAAGTACCTCAAAAAAGATTAGATTTGATCAGCAAGGTGGAACTAAAGGAAGAACTGGGCATAGGAGATAAAACCTTGATAAAATGGGAAGGTGCAGGACTACCGCAGTATATACCGCCTATTGAAGATACTAGAAAAGCGTATTATAAAATCTCAGACGTTTTAAAGTTTTTGGGGGTAGATGATGGCAAAGACTAAAATATATTTTTGGTTAAAAGTTGATAAGAAGTTTTTTGATAATCTTTTTATTAAACGACTTAAAAATATGCCTGGTGGCTACACTATGACAGTGATTTATATCCGTCTTATGTTGGAAAGTTTAGAAGATGATTGTATTTTGTACTATGAGGGGTATTTTGATAATTTGGTACAGGAGCTAGCCTTAAAATTGGATGTGTCCGAGGATGATATAAATATGACAGTTGCATATTTTACAAAATGCGGACTGATTCAGATAGACGATGATGGACATGCTACATTATCGCAAGCAAAAGCCATGGTTGAGAGTGAAACAAATTGGGCAAAATACAAGCGAGACCAAAGAAAAAATAGTCAAAATTTACCAAAATTGGAGAATGTCCAAAATAAAAAGACTATTTCCAACTCATGTCCAACAGAGATAGAGAAAGAGAATAGAGTTAATAGTAAGAGTAATAATTTATATTTAGATAATATATTGTCGGGAAATACCGACTACAATTTTCCTACTTGGCTTGAAGAAACAGCTATAAAAGATTTAGAGAAAACAAAACATAAAGAACTTTGGATTCCTATTGCTTATCTGAATCAAGTAGCTAATAAGAGGTATAAGTTTGTTGATAAGACAAAAAGGCTTTTACTAGCACGATTCAAAGAAGGCTATACACTGGAAGATTTTAAACAGGTGATAGATATTAAAACAGCAGAATGGAAGGAGAGTCCTGAATTTTCTAAATATCTGAGACCTGAAACACTTTTTGGATCTAAGTTTGACGGTTATTTGAATCAAAAGCCTAAAACCATAAAAGGGAAGTCCGAAGACAACTTTCCAGATCTACCATTTTAGGAGTTGCACAGATGAAGGAACAATTTAAAGAATTTAATAACAGAAAAATATCGGATAAAGTTTGCGATATTCACCAGGTAAATTATTGGGAAATTTCTGTACCGGTGTTAGGGGGTTCAGAAAGAAAACTACAAGCATTTTGCCCAGAGTGCGTGAAGGGAGAGATTAAACAGAAAGAGAAAGACCTATTGCAGCAGTTCGAGGACAGACAAGCCTACTTTAAAACTTATGATGTGTTAATGCGTGACAGTACGATCCCTAACGAGTTGAAAGGAGCGACGTTTGATAATTTCTTTGTTAAGACTACAGAGGAGCGTCAGATGTTAGAGTTTGTAAAGGGGCAAGCCCAGAAGTACCTTGGAGGTATGACGGGAAATACCTTAATTAGTGGTAGCACAGGAATAGGGAAAAGTCATTTATCTCTTGCTCTGGCCAAAGAAATCAATGAGAGTTTCAGAGAGAAGAACGATCCTAAGAGTGTCTTATTTGTCAGCTTAACCGAGATTATCAAGCAGATAAAAGAAGGTTGGGCTTATGGAAGGAATGCAAACTTAACAGAGTATGAGGCAGTTAAAAAGCTAGTTGATGTTGATTTTCTAATCATCGATGACCTTGGGGCAAAAAATGGAACAATCACTCCTAAGAGTGACTGGGAACAGGATTTCTTGTTTGATATTATCAACAATCGAGAAACTACGATTTTCAACACGAACCTAGATAGTAGTGAACTGCGGACGGTATACAATGCTAGAAATTCAAGTAGAATTTTGAAAGGTTTAGAAGGGAACACTTTCAAGGCTTTCACGATCAAAGATAAGAGATATACTATAAACACAGTGAGGGGAGAATATCAATGAATGATGATAAAATGCGATTTGCAACAGAGAAAGGCTTTGTTGTCTACGAAAAATGTGGTATAATAGAGATAGAAAAAGTTCCAAGTTTTGGAGAAATTATTTTATTCTATTCAGATGGGAAATTTACTCATCTAGTCAAAAAAGAAACTAAAAAATAAGTCTATTGAGAACAACTCAGGGACATACCGTAAGCATATAATGCTAGTGGTATGTCCCTTTTTGTTTGCATAGAAAGGGGGTGAGAGCAATGTCAGGAGATACTTCTTTAGGGTATGTAGTAGCCAATAAGTTTTCTATGGATCCAGATAAAAGACAGAAAATCTTTTCTCAGTGTAAAAAAGAAGATGATAGCTTAGAACAACGGAAACAAGAAATACTAGAGAAATATGCTAACAAACAAGACAAATCAAAATCTAGAAAAAATGATTTTAAAGGCTCGGAGAGTCATAAAAGAAAAGCTAAAAGCAAAGAATTTTAGAAAAAATTATAAACAAAAATCAGATATTAAAAGATGAAGGAGCAAAAAATGACAACTAACTTAGTTAAACAAAAAGAAAATCTAGAAGCTTATATCCGGAGTACAGGTTATAACACTAGGGGAATGAAAGTAGAAAATAATCATGTACTCATTGAAAAACCAATACTTGATAGTTACGAAGATGAACATCAACGTAAAGAATTGGTTGATCTAGTAAATGTTATTGAGACTCGTACCCGTGGTGGGAAGTATGAAGTAACTGACTTTGAATCTGATTCATTACAAGAAGTTAGTGAAAATTCGGTTGAGAGAACAGAAGCAGATAAAAAGAAAACTATCAGCGTTGATTACTTAGTTAAATTATTCAGTGGAAAACTTGATTTTTCACAGGAACAATTAGATGATGGCCAATATAATTTAACGGATTTTCTTGGTAAGAAGATTATTAAATTAAAACGTAGAACACGAAATAGAGAGATTGGGAAAATTCTCCAAACTGCGAAAGTGCAGACTGCTACAAGTATGGACGACTTGAAATCTATTGTTTCTTTAATCAATCCAGAGCGCAATGTATCTATGGTTGTTAGTCAATCACTATTTAGTGTCTTAGAAAAAATGAAAGACACTTCAGGAAATTATCTTCTTAAAGTTGATAAAGAGACAGGGACAAGTGAAACATTCTTTGTAGATAACTTTTTAATTGTAGATGATACAACATTAGGGAATAAAGGTGACAAAAAAGGCTTTATCGGAGATCTAGAAAACTTTGTTACTTTGTTTGATCGCAAGAAAGATACACTTAGTTGGGTGAATGCGAATGACTATTTTGGAAAACGGTTGATTTTACATACCCGATTTGATGTAAGAAAAGTTGAAGAAGATTGTGGTTACTTTATTCAATGGAATTAGGAGAAAGAAATGGATATTAATCAAGTATTTGATACACTGGATGATTTAGATAATAAAAAAAGTAAGATTAATTCAGCACGAGAACAGTTAAGCGAAAAAAGGAAAAGCCTGTTAGGCAATCAAGCAGTTTCATTTGAGAACATAGATTCTTTTTTGTCAAATAACTTAGAATCTTTAGAGCAGCTGGAAAATATGGAAAAAGCTATTAATGGCCTTCAGGAAAAATTTGATAGTGATTTTTCAGAAGCTAATGCAGTCATCTTTGAATACATTTTTAAAGAGACTAAGCAACGGATGGAAACTAAGAAGATCTATAAACAATACCGAAAGAAACTTAGACAAATTCTGGACGCATATGATGAAATTCAAGAACTAAAGAAGAATGTGGAAGAAATCCATACAGGTGTAGTCAGAGAAATAAGTCAGAAACATTCTCTATTGCTATATCGAACAGAAGTAAGTCCACTTACTGTTCTACCATTTTTAACCCCTGATTCTAGCGGGTGGATGAATTTTTCTAAGGAATATCGGGACATTAAAGAGTATTTAGAAAAATAGGGAACAAATTAAGTAAGGCTAGTGATATATGGCTGAAACAGAAGAGATATCGCTAGTCCTACTTTTATGCTTTACTAAGTTTCACATAACAAAGTAAGCATAAACTGAAAAGAAGTAATAGCTTGAAAGCAAGGTATATCAGGGGTTTACAGAATGGAGTGAGTTTCACAGAATGTAAGATATGAGAAACTGAGGGGATAAATTAAAGAAATTTCCCTTGAACTTGTCATACTGAAGAGTTGTCAAACTTAAAACAATGATACCTGATAAGTGGAGTGTTGGAAGGCTTTTAGCGCTTTTTGTCAGTTTGACAGAATTTACAATTTGACAAATTGCAAGATAAAAAATTTTTAAAATTTAAGTGGAGGTACTTGCCTATGTACGAGTTGAGTAACAGAGACTTGGACGGGATAGATATTGAGTTAGGACGGTATAGAACGCTTGCTAATAAAATTTATTTGAGAAGACAGGAACTAATACATAATAAGAAACATAGCGCTGAAGATTATACTGGTGGGAAAGGCAAGACAGTATCTAGTCCTACTGAAGCGACAATCATTAGAATTGAAGAAGACCAAACACTAAGATATTTAGAAGGTTTCAAACTAGTTGTAGATACCTTGATGGAAAACTTAATTGAAAGTGATCTAGTAATTTTTAAAATGAGATATTTAGAAGCTGGTGCGACTTGGGAAGACGTGGCAGAGAAACTAAATAAAACTACTCGTTACATAAATAGCCGTAGAAAGGTAATCGCTAAAAGATTTGTGGAATTGAAAGGATATTGACTCCCCCCACCTTTTAAAAAATCTTTCTTCCCAGTAGGGTACCGGTGAAGGGAACTTTTTCCAAGTCGGAGATGTTCAGAGAAAAAGGGGGTAAAAACTTATTGTTTTTAGAAAAAAGTATTAGTTTTTCTAAAATAGAATTGAGATGAAACTATTTTTCTGAAATAAGACCTAATTTTCAATTGATAAATGAATTGATTATGTCATTTATTTTTAAGATTTCTTCCAATAATAGTTTTTGATACTCTTTAAAATTTTTTGAGGAATGAAATTCAATCAGTTCTTCAAAGAATTTCGGGGGATTGGTAAATATTTGTAATGGGACATTTGAAATTTTATAATGAAATATATTATTTCTAAAATCTTGTCGGAAGTTAAAAACTTTTTCTTTGCGATCAAGGATATCAACAACTTCCTCCCGTTGGAAATCAGGAAATAAAGAGCTTTCCTTATTAAGAATCAAGCGTAAGGCTGTAATACTAACTAAATAGCATTGGCTTAGCGAGCGTGTAAAAAAGTAATTTTTTGATTTTAAGACACTTGGCATAATATGTACTACAAAATTATTCTGGCATAATATGTTAAATAAGAATAACTGAGTGCCCGTAGGCAGAACTCCTGTTAAAAAATTCCTTCTTTTAGATTCAAATAAGAAAAAATCACGTTGTTCAAAGTTTTCAATTTTAATATCCTGGATTGTAGGCTTCTTAATAGTTTTTTGATTTACTGAATTAATTAAAGTTCCTAAAGCTTTGCTAAATTCAAAAAATAAATCAGTAGCTCTTTTATCAAAATAGGAAATATCCTTTTTATCAGTTTTCGATAAAATACTTTCTAGGTAAATATGATATTGGTTAGTGTTAGCGTATGGAATTTCGTTGAAGTAATATACCCCTAAATCATGTTGTCCAAAAATATTGATTACGAGTTTTTGAAATAAATTGTAATTTTCTACCATTTGTGAATAAAAGCGTCTCTCTATTTCAAGTATCAGTTTGTTAGCCTTGCTATATTTTTTATCAGAGTATTGCTTATAACTCACTCGGACACTAGATATTATTTTTTGAAATTCCTGTTCTCCAATATTTGGAAAATCACTATGAACATTTCTAGGTAAAAACTTTAGTATTCCATCACAGAGAGATGATACAAAAGGAAGGATACCTATTGATAGTTCTGAATAAACTGTCTTATCCAAACTTACAATATTTTCAAGCAGTTGCCTTACTTCAGCAACTTCATCAAGTAGGATTGAAAAAGAAATCATTTCTATCTTATCCATGTTAATCCTTTCAGAAAGTTATTGTTTATATTATAGTTATTGTAACATTATTATTGATAATTGATTAGATGAATAAAAAAGCACCTTCAAAGGTGCTAGTTCTTGCCTGCTGAACTCGTCAATATTACGCCCTTTTTAGGGCTCTTTTTGTGGACTTTTTTAGGAACTTTCAAGAAAAACTAAGGCGATTTAATGCCTAAATGTTTTTAAAGAAAGTCAGTATTTTCAAGGGCTGAGCTCTAAAAATTTGACTTATAGAGTGTTAAATGATAGTATAGTCAAAGATAGTCAAGGTTCAAAGAGAGAGGTGGGTTTGTAATGAGATTTAAAAATACATCGGATCATATTGAGGCCTACATCAAGGCGATTTTAGATCAATCTGGAATTGTGGAGTTGCAACGGAGTCAGTTGGCAGATACCTTTCAGGTTGTTCCTAGTCAGATCAACTATGTGATCAAGACACGCTTTACGGAAAGTAGAGGCTATTTGGTTGAAAGTAAGCGTGGTGGCGGAGGCTACATTCGTATAGGGCGGATTGAGTTTTCTAGTCATCACGAAATGCTCAGAGAGTTGCTTTATTCGATTGGTGAGCGGGTCAGTCAAGAAATTTATGAGGATATTCTGCAGCTTTTGGTTGAGCAGGAATTGATGAGCAAGCAGGAGATGAATTTGTTAGTATCAGTAGCTTTAGATCGCGTTCTAGGAGAAGAAGCACCAGTACTTCGAGCAAACATGCTACGACAAGTCATACAAGAGGTAGATAGAAAAGGGAAGTAAGATGAACTATTCAAAAGCATTGAATGAATGTATCGAAAGTGCCTACATGGTGGCTGGCCATTTTGGAGCTCGTTACCTAGAGTCTTGGCACTTGTTGATTGCCATGTCCAATCACAGTTATAGTGTGGCAGGGGCCACTTTAAATGATTATCCGTATGAGATGGACCGTTTAGAAGAGGTGGCTTTGGAACTGACTGAAACAGACTATAGCCAGGATGAAACCTTTACGGAATTGCCGTTCTCCCATCGTTTGCAGGTTCTTTTTGACGAAGCAGAGTATGTAGCGTCAGTGGTCCATACTAAGGTGCTAGGGACGGAGCACGTCCTCTATGCGATTTTGCATGATGGAAATGCCTTGGCGACTCGTATCTTGGAGAGGGCTGGTTTTTCTTATGAAGACAAGAAAGATCAGGTCAAGATTGCTGCCCTACGTCGAAATCTAGAAGAACGTGCAGGCTGGACTCGTGAAGACCTCAAGGCTCTACGCCAACGCCATCGTACAGTAGCTGACAAGCAAAATTCTATGGCTAATATGATGGGTATGCCCCAGACTCCGAGCGGAGGTCTCGAGGACTATACGCATGATTTGACAGAGCAAGCGCGTTCTGGCAAGTTAGAACCAGTCATCGGTCGGGACAAGGAAATCTCGCGTATGATTCAAATCTTGAGTCGGAAGACAAAGAATAATCCTGTCTTGGTTGGGGCTGCTGGTGTCGGAAAAACTGCTCTGGCGCTTGGTCTTGCCCAGCGAATTGCTAGTGGGGATGTGCCTACGGAAATGTCTAAGATGCGCGTGTTAGAGCTTGATTTGATGAATGTCGTGGCAGGGACACGTTTCCGTGGTGACTTTGAAGAGCGCATGAATAATATCATTAAGGATATTGAAGAAGATGGCCAAGTCATCCTCTTTATAGATGAACTTCACACTATCATGGGTTCTGGGAGCGGGATTGATTCGACTCTGGATGCGGCCAATATCTTGAAGCCAGCCTTGGCGCGTGGCACCTTGAGAACAGTTGGTGCGACCACTCAGGAAGAATATCAAAAACACATCGAAAAAGATGCGGCCCTTTCTCGTCGTTTCGCCAAAGTGACGATTGAAGAGCCAAGTGTGGCCGACAGTATGGCCATTTTGCAAGGCTTGAAGGCGATTTATGAGAAACATCACCGTGTGCAAATCACAGATGAAGCGGTCGAAACAGCTGTCAAGATGGCGCATCGTTACTTGACTAGTCGTCACTTGCCAGACTCTGCTATCGACCTCTTAGATGAAGCAGCAGCAACAGTGCAAAATAAGGTTAAGCATGTAAAAGCAGACGATTCAGGTTTGAGTCCAGCTGACAAGGCCTTGATGGATGGTAAGTGGAAACAGGCAGCTCAGTTAATCGCAAAAGAAGAGGAAGTGCCTGTCTATAAAGACTTGGTGACAGAGTCTGATATTTTGACCACCTTGAGTCGCTTATCAGGTATTCCAGTTCAAAAACTGACTCAAACGGATGCTAAGAAATACCTAAACTTGGAAGCTGAACTGCACAAACGTGTCATCGGTCAAGATCAAGCAGTTTCAAGCATTAGCCGTGCCATTCGCCGCAATCAGTCAGGGATTCGCAGTCATAAGCGTCCGATTGGTTCCTTTATGTTCTTAGGGCCTACAGGTGTCGGTAAGACCGAATTGGCTAAGGCTCTAGCAGAAGTTCTCTTTGATGACGAATCAGCCCTTATCCGTTTTGATATGAGTGAGTATATGGAGAAATTCGCTGCCAGCCGTCTCAATGGAGCTCCTCCGGGCTATGTAGGTTATGAAGAAGGTGGGGAGTTGACCGAGAAAGTTCGCAACAAACCATACTCTGTTCTCCTCTTTGACGAGGTAGAGAAGGCCCATCCAGATATCTTTAATGTTCTCTTGCAGGTTCTGGATGACGGTGTCTTGACAGATAGCAAGGGACGCAAGGTCGATTTTTCAAATACCATTATCATCATGACATCAAACCTAGGTGCGACTGCCCTTCGTGATGATAAGACTGTTGGTTTTGGGGCTAAGGATATTCGTTTTGACCAGGAAAATATGGAAAAACGCATGTTTGAAGAGTTGAAAAAGGCTTATAGACCTGAATTTATTAACCGTATTGATGAAAAGGTGGTCTTCCATAGCCTGTCTAGCGATCATATGCAGGAAGTAGTGAAGATTATGGTCAAACCTTTAGTGGCAAGTTTGGCTGAAAAAGGCATTGACTTGAAATTACAAGCTTCAGCACTGAAATTGTTGGCAAATCAAGGATATGACCCAGAGATGGGAGCTCGTCCACTTCGTAGAACCCTACAAACAGAAGTGGAAGACAAGTTGGCAGAACTTCTTCTTAAGGGAGATTTGGTGGCAGGTAGCACACTTAAGATTGGTGTTAAAGCAGGCCAGTTAAAATTTGATATTGCATAAAAACGAGGTCGGGACAAAGTTCCCGACCTCTTTATTATGTGACTATTAGTCCGTCTCGCTCCGTTAGGTGCGAGACAAAACAACCACCCGCTATGCGGGTGCGCGTCGAAGGTTATACCAAAAAAACTC